>JBKKAO010000208.1:0-2965 GCA_046714645.1 Burkholderiales bacterium
CACCGGCCCTACCACTTGGCCCCCGGATAGGCCCGCGGCAGAAACTGCATCTCCGCCAAAAGGAAGCCCAGCCGTTCGCTATGAACCCCGTGCCGCCCACCGCTACGCATGGCGGCGGATTGAGGCAATCGCAAAGTTGCCTCCTTCACCACCTGGGTCACCTGCTCCAGCCAGGCCGGTTGGAGTGGGCGCACATCGAGCATAATCCCCTCCTCGACCAGCGCCTGCTCATCTTCGTCCACCTCGAATAATTCGCCAGTAAAAATCCAAAACTCATCGATGGCGTTTTGCATGTACCGGTGGCTCTCGGCGCTGCCATCGCCCAAGCGAATGACGAGATTACTCGAGCGGCGAGCATGAAAAATCACCTCGGTGTGCGCTTGCCGGGCCATGGCCGCCACCCGCGCATCCCCGGAATCCTTAAGCTGCGCCAACAGGAGTTGGTGCCACAGGTCGAAATAGAATTGGCGCGCGAGGGTGTCGGCGTAGTTGCCGTTGTCTTGCTCCACCAGCAGAAAATTTCGATACTCATGGGCATCGCGCTTGAAAGCGAGATCGTCTTCATCCCGGCCTTTGCCCTCCAGTTCTCCGGCATAGCCGAACCAACGGCGGGCTTGCCCCATGAGATCCAGGGCCGTGTTGGCCAGGGCGAGATCTTCCTCCAGCACTGGCGCATGGCCGCACCACTGCGACAGCCGGTGCCCCAGAATGAGCGTGCTATCGCCCATGCGCAACGCGAACCCGGCTTTCGCGGGGTGTGCCATCACAGCCCCTTGGCTTCTGGGGGCATGGGAAAGAAAGTGGGATGCCGGTAGACCTTGTCATTGGAGGGCTCGAACAACGCCTCCTTATCACCGGGCGCGCTGGCGGTGATGTCCGCGGCCTTCACCACCCAGATGCTGAGCCCTTCGTTGCGCCGCGTGTAGGCGTCGCGGGCATGGGCAAGGGCCATGTGCGCGTCGGATGCGTGAAGGCTACCGACGTGTTTGTGCGACAGTCCATGCTGGCTGCGGATAAACACTTCCCATAGCGGCAATTCGCTCATGACACCTCCTGCTTGCGGTGTTTTTCGCCATAGGCCGCCAACCCGTCGCGAAACCAAGCGCCATCGTCCCAAGCCTTGACCCGCGCCCGCAAGCGCTCGCGATTGCAGGGTCCATTGCCTTTGATGACGTTGTAGAAATCCTCCCAATCGATCTGCCCGTAATCGTAGTGGCCGCGGACTTCGTTCCACTTGAGATCAGGATCCGGGATGCTCAAGTCCAGATGCTCGGCCTGCGGTACGGTTTGGTCGATGAAACGCTGGCGCAGTTCGTCGTTGGAAAAACGCTTGATGCCCCATTGCATCGATTGCGCGCTATTGGGGGAGTCGGTATCGGGCGGGCCGTGCATGGCGATGGAGGGCCACCACCAGCGATTGAGGGCATCTTGCGCCATCTGCTTTTGCTCCGTTGTCCCGTGCGCGAGCGCCAGCATGATGTCGTAGCCTTGACGCTGGTGGAAGGATTCTTCCTTGCAGATGCGGACCATCGCCCGCGCGTAAGGACCGTAGGAGCAGCGGCACAGCGGAATTTGATTGATGATGGCGGAGCCATCCACCAGCCACCCGATGGCACCGATATCCGCCCAACTAACGCTTGGATAATTAAAAATGCTGGAGTACTTGGCTTTACCGGAGTGCAAGTCCGCCATCATTTGGTCGCGCGACACGCCCAGGGTCTCGGCCGCGCTGTACAAATACAATCCATGCCCACCTTCGTCTTGCACTTTTGCCAGCAAGGTGACCTTGCGCTGGAGGGTCGGCGCGCGCGTAATCCAATTGCCCTCGGGGAGCATGCCCACCACCTCGGAATGCGCATGCTGGGAGATCTGCCGGATCAAGGTCTTTCGATAGGCCTCGGGCATCCAGTCCTTAGGTTCAATCTTGATACCCGCATCCAGACGCGCTTGGAAAGCGCGCTCCTCCGCTGGCATCTCTTCCATGCTTCTTAGCCTCTTGGCGCCCGTCTCCACCAGTTGTGCGTACATCGGATTCCCCTTTTCCGGGTCCACATCAATACGATCTTAATAATGCATATATTACGGCACTTGTATTTAGTTTTGTATCAGATATTTCCTTTCCTTCAGGTGACATAGGATACTCTGTCACGATATGATTCGAATTTTGGTTATATCTGTATCACTTTATCGATGCCCTCCATCTCATCCTGGATCGATACCCAACTCAGTCAAGCGCACGCGCGCACGAGGTCCCTCATCATCACCATTTTCGGGGATAGCGTAGAACCCCACGGTGGCGTGGTGTGGCTGGGAAGTCTCACCGGCCTACTATCGTCCTTCGGTATCAACGAACGCGCCACCCGGACGAGCGTGTTTCGGCTGGTCCGGGAGCAATGGCTGGAAAGCGAAGGCATGGGGCGCCGAAGTTTCTATCGCCTCTCGGCTTCAGGACGCCTACGCGCCGCGCACGCGCACCGGCGCATCTATGAAGCCAACACGCCGCCTTGGGATGGGAGTTGGATTCTGGTTGTGGTGCACGACGCCATGAGCGCCTCTCTGCGCCACGACCTGGAGTGGGAAGGCTTTGGACAACTCGCACCGAAGCTCTTCGCCCACCCTGCACCCGACCTGCGCGCACTAGAGGAAGTGCTGAAGGAATACCAATCCAGTACCCGGTTGACCACCTTCAGGTCTCACGCCCTCGGCCACCCAGGCGTTGAGGATCTAAAGCAGCTTGCGAGACGCAGTTGGTCCTTGGACGAACTCTCCGCGCGCTATGAGGTGTTTATTTCCCGGCATCGGCCTCTGCGCACCCTACTGACCAGGAAGACGGCACCCACGCCCGAGCAGTGCTTCATCGTGCGCACCTTGCTTATTCACGAATTTCGCCGCGCACAGTTGCGCGATCCCCAGCTCCCTCCAGCCTTGTTGCCCGGGCGCTGGTTGGGGGCGGAGGCGCGCGGGC
>JBKKAO010000209.1:0-2750 GCA_046714645.1 Burkholderiales bacterium
TGACGACGAGCTGCGCCGTGGCAAACCGGCCTGCCACGTAAAGTTCGGAGAAGCGACCGCACTTCTCGTAGGAGATAGTCTACAGAGCCTCGCCTTCGCGGTGCTTGCCCACACCCAGAGCGCCGGCGCGGGGGAAAAAGTTGAGATGGTCAAGATCCTCGCTCTCGCCTCGGGTTCCACCGGAATGGCCGGTGGGCAGGCCATCGACTTGGAAAGCACCGGTAAGGCCTTGAGCCTTTCCGGTCTAGAGACCATGCACCGCATGAAAACCGGAGCGCTGATCGGGGCAGCGGTTAGAATGGGCGCGCTATGTGGAGGTGACGCGGAGGATATTCAAGCGATCTCCGCGCGAGTAGGTCTTGATCGATTCGCTTCGCTGGCGGGCTTGTTGTTTCAGATCGTGGATGACCTGCTGGATGCCGAACAAGACTCCGCCACTCTGGGAAAGACCGCTGGCAAGGACGCCAAACAAGGTAAGGCAACCTTCGTGACCCTGATGGGGCTTGCGAACGCTCGCCAGCGCGCCCGCGAAGTGGAAGCCGAGGCGCTCGCGAGCTTGAACGTCTTTGGCGCCGAGGCGGACTGGTTGCGCCAACTTTGCCGATATATTGCCTCTCGCACCCACTGAAGCGCTCATTCATCAGATCCGGTCATGTACCAAATCCTCGACAGCATCCGCTCGCCCCAAGACCTTCGACAACTCGAAAGGCGGATGTTGCCTCGCGTGGCGGATGAACTCAGGCGGTTCATTGTGGAGTCGGTCTCGCAAACAGGAGGACATCTGTCCTCCAACTTGGGCACGGTAGAACTCACGGTCGCGTTGCACTACGCCTTCAACACTCCCTACGACCGCTTGGTTTGGGATGTGGGGCATCAAACCTATGCCCACAAAATTCTCACCGGGCGCAGGGAAGACATGGCGAAGTTGCGCATGTACGGGGGCATCGCGGGTTTCCCGCGGCGGGTGGAAAGCGAATACGACACCTTTGGTACCGCACATTCCAGTACGTCCATTAGCGCCGCGCTCGGCATGGCGGTGGCGGCGCGCCATGCGGGAGATAGGCGTGCGGTGGTGGCCATCATCGGTGACGGTGCCATGACGGCGGGTATGGCCTTCGAGGCCTTGAACAATGCGGGGGCCATGGATGCGAACTTACTCGTGATCTTGAACGACAACGACATGTCGATTTCCGAAAACGTGGGAGCGCTCAATAGTTATCTCGCACGTCTGCTCACCGGACGGGTGTATACGGCTGCGCGCAAGGCCGGAGGCCGGGTGTTGAGTGTTCTGCCGCCTATCAAGGATTTCGCACGCCGGGCGGAAGAACACGTCAAGGGCATGGTCACACCGGGTACTTTGTTCGAGGAGTTCGGGTTCCGCTACATCGGTCCCATCGATGGCCACGACGTGGACGGATTGGTCGGTACCCTCACCAATCTGCACGAGCTAGAGGGACCGCAGTTCTTACACGTGGTCACTAAGAAGGGTAAGGGATACAAGCCGGCGGAGGACGATCCCATCCTTTATCACGGTGTCACCAAGTTCGATACAAGCGTTGGGATTCAATCCAAACCGTCCTCCAAACCGACTTATACGCAAGTTTTCGGGGACTGGCTGTGCGACATGGCCGCGCGGGATGAAAAGCTCATTGCCATCACGCCCGCCATGCGCGAGGGTTCCGGTCTGGTGCGCTATTCCAAGGAGTATCCCGAGCGCTACTTCGATGTGGGAATCGCTGAACAGCATGCGGTGACCTTCGCCGCGGGGTTGGCTTGCGAGGGCGCGAAACCGGTGGTTGCCATCTATTCCACCTTCTTGCAGCGTGCCTACGACCAGCTCATCCACGATGTGGCGATTCAGGAATTGCCGGTGTTGTTTGCCCTGGACCGCGGAGGGCTGGTGGGTGCGGATGGCCCCACACACCACGGCGCCTTCGACCTGAGCTATCTACGCTGTATCCCCAATATCACGGTGATGGCACCCAGTGACGAGAACGAATGCCGGCAGATGCTCTACACCGGCTACCAGTTAGGCAAGCCCGCCGCCGTGCGATACCCGCGCGGGACAGGGCCCGGCGTGAAAGTCGAATCCGGGATGACGGCTTTGCCCGTGGGTAAGGCCGAGGTTCGCCGCCATGGACAGAAAGTGGCCATCTTGGCCTTCGGTGGCGTACTGAGCGCGGCCCTGGAGGCGGGTACGTCGCTTAACGCGACGGTGGTCAATATGCGTTTTGTGAAACCTCTGGATGAGGCGCTACTTGAGGAACTTTCTTCATCCCACGAACTCTTCGTTACGGTTGAAGAGAACGTCATTCTGGGGGGCGCCGGCAGCGCCGTGTTGGAGGTGCTGCAACATCTACGGATAAATATCCTCGTTTTACAGCTCGGTATTCCCGACCGGTTTATCGGTCACGGGGATCCCGCGACTCTGACAAAGGAGTGCGGCCTGGGTGCGACGGGGATCCTCACGGCCATTCAGGCAAGGCTCGCCCTTGAACGGGCGTAGCGAAAGCCGGGTGGAAATTAGCACAGGAAACTTGCCGGGTATGGGCGATATAATCGCGCGACTACTAATGCGGGGCACATCATGAATCATCCGGGCGAGATCGCCATTCCCGACGTACAAAATTTCGCCGATGGGCGCCGCTTAGCCATCGATCGTGTGGGCATAAAGGGTATGCGGCATCCCATTCGAGTGCGCGACCGCAGCGGGGGTATTCAGCACACGATCGCCATGTTCAACATGTACG
>JBKKAO010000210.1:0-7992 GCA_046714645.1 Burkholderiales bacterium
ATCTGGCCCAGCATTTCCCGCCACAACAAGCGCCGCGAAACGAACTGCCTAACCGGCCTGTGGTGCTCTAGGGACTCACGAGCTGCCGTTAGCGCGCCAACATCGCCCCTTCACACCAGACAATCCACAACGCAAAAGAGGCCAACCCTCATCCCTGACCCTTCTCCCTGTGGGAGAAGGGCGATGACCCAAGATTTTTTTCGTTCCCGAAGCCGCCAAATCGATGTCCCCGCCTCCCCGAATCCCACCCCGGACATGCGACGGATTAAATCCAAAGACCTGATCGATGAAGTGATGGGGCATATCTAGGGGCAGAACGTTTCCCGCAATATTAAGAGTTTCTCTATTACATCATGTTAGGAGTCTGGTTCGAATCCCACCTTACCGCCAGGATGCGCGAGGCCTGGTGGCGAAAAACGATTGGGGTTTAGTATCGCGATGAGTTCAGTGGGCAGCGGTGCTGGTTCTGCCGCGATTTGTGACGCGATGACTTCCCCGATGAGTGGAGCCGTGGCGAACCCTCTCGAACCGTGAGCCAAGCTTACGAATAGACCTTCCCAACCCCTCCCTGTTAGCTTGCCTGCAATAGGGGTGCGATCAGGGCTAGTGGACCTAAATGCCACGCGAGCACGGATCGCGGGCCATGATTGACGTTGTAGGCCTACGGCTTCATACATCTCAGGCGAGAGTGTCCGCAGCATTTTTAGGTTGGTGTTCTCCTCCTCCGAGGACGGCGTATGGTTCTGCCGTTCGTGGCTATAGGTCGCCCCCACCGTGTGAAAACCGTGGCGTGAGGGCGTGATTAGGCCTTCGCCACAAAGAATGGATCGTAGATCCGTGCTCTTGGTGGTTGCGGGTACCAGAGTGATTTGGCCTCCGACTCGATGAAGCGGCAGATGTGATGTGTTGGGCAGTGTGAGCGCATCGTGCGCATTTGCGATGACTACGACGGGAGCGTGGCTTACCTCCCCGTCCGCCGTCTCGACAATCCAACGCTTTTCCACCGATGACCAAAATATATCCTTAACAGGGTTGTTGAGCCGGGTTTCGACAAGAGGATGGGACGCCAGGCGCTGGCATAAATCAGGACCGTGCAACCATCCACCTCGTGGAAAGTGCAGTCCGCCAGATTGAACCGGTACTCCGCTTAGATAAGCGGCCTCATCACGTGAGACATTAAGGGCTACAGTCGAAGGAAGGTCCAGCATCGATAGGGTGTCTGCATCTAGGATCCCACGAGAGGCGTGGCCCAACTGGATAGCGCCGCACTGCTGCCAGGAGGACGGTGAATCACGAAGAAGTTGGTTGCACAATCGCGCCGAGTATTGGTAGCCCAACAACGCGATTTGGTGAGGTGGGAGCATGTGTTTGGGCAATCGAATGTGCAGGGTGGCCTGTGGGTTCCCGGAGGCGTGCGCTGCCAGGCTCTCGCCGCCTTGCAGAAGCGTGACCTTCCAACCTCGCCGGGCGATGCTCCAACTGGCACTGCAACCTGCGATTCCGCCGCCCACCACGATCGCATGATTGCCGGCAAGATCTGGAGAACCACCGTCTTTCGTTCGGTGAAGGTATCCAGTCATCATTTCTCGCTTGCGACCGAATCCCTGCTTTCTTTCCACCGAGAAACCGGCATTTTGAAGCCCACGGCGCACCGATCCCGCGCTGGTGTATGTTGCGAACGTGGCCTGAGGGCGCGAGAGCCTTGCGATCTGTTCGAACACCTCATCACCCCATAGCTGCGGATTGCGCGCGGGCGAGAAACCATCAAGAAACCATGCTTGGGCTTGGCCAATCATGCGTTTCATGCACTGCCTTGCATCGCCCAGTACCAGGGTGAGCATGATCTCGCCGTTTTGAAAAGCGAACCGGTGCCAACCCCAACTTAACTCCTCATGCAGGGCAAGGAATTGGGCGCTTAACGAGGAGATTTCCGGCCACAAGGCATGAATGCGTTGAAGCGTGTTGCGTGTAAGAGGATGTTGCTCGTAACTGAAAAAATGCAAGCGTCCTGAAGGAGCAAGCTGATTCCAAAGGTGCCATGCGGTAAGAAAGTTTAGCCCGGCGCCGAATCCGGTTTCGCCTATGACAAACACTTCTCCTGTTCGAAGTGCGCTCCATCTTCGCGCGAGAGCATTACCTTGTAGAAATACATACCGCGTTTCTTCTAAACCCGACTCGCGAGAAAAAAACACATCGCCGTAGATCTTGGAGTGAGGCTGGCCGTTAATCCATTCGACAGCGTGCGTGCGGGGCATGGGAAACTGCTCCGGGGGGTGGAGCTTCGCGATTTGAGCCGAGACAAGCCTACAGTAGAGTCTCGGCGGCGTCTATGAGGCGGGCGGGCGCGCCGTGAAGTGAAACAGGCTTGGGAGGAGGCCCAAGCCTGTTAAGGGTGTTGCGAGACGGCTTGCGCGCTTAGGCGAAAGCGTGCCGTCCGCGAGAAGAACGCAGGCGGCCGGTTGTTTGAGCTTGTTGCTTCAATCGGCGATAGAGCGTCGGGTCGGCGCTCTTCAAATATGACAGCACTTCAAAGTCACATCGTGTGATCTTTCGAACATCGATTCGATCGACGTGAACGATGCGAAGCAACTCTTGAACGGGTTTGGGCATGGCGCGGCCACTTTCGTAGCGGCTGCCACCACTTTGGGTCACGCCGATGCGTCCCCAAAACTCCTGTTGATTGAGTCCCAGTCTCAGGCGTACGTCCCTTGGGTTTATCGATTTGTCAGCCATAGTCGTCTTCCGCGTCGTAAGTAAGTTGAACATCCAAGCATGGGTTACGTAACCTTACGGCGACGCGCGTAAGGGAATTCTTGCGCGCGTTGTAACTCTTGCTATCACTCGCGATCCATTGCGAAGTTGGTTTAGAGCCATTGTCATTACCTGTGGCCTAAATCGCAGTTATCATGCCCACGGAATGTAGTTGACCTTATGTATAGATGGACAGCGTAATGGCATAAACATCTATTACAAATGAATATGCTAGTGCGTTATGCTGCAAGCAATCGACATGGTAGGCGGCGGTGCGAAGCATCGTCCATGATTGGGTCATGGCTCCTTACGCTTGAACCGCCTGCCGTAGGCGAGAAAAGAGGTGCGGGGATACGCTTGGCGCGAGTGAACATGCTCGTCCTACGTTTAAATAGACCTCAGTGACTAAACGACCACAACCCTGTGAGCGACGCAGGGCACTTCACTCACATGGCTGTTAAGGTGGATGGTGAAAGAAGCTGAAGAAAAGACGAAACCGTGACTACTTGGCGACTTGCTTTTCCCGAAGTTCGTCAAGCGTTTTGCAGTCGATGCACAAAGTGGCGGTGGGCCGTGCTTCCAGGCGTTTCAAGCCGATTTCAATTCCACAGCTATCGCAATAGCCGTATTCCTCGGCAACGATTCGTGCGATGGTCTCTTCGATCTTCTTGATGAGTTTGCGTTCGCGATCCCGGTTGCGGAGCTCCAGGGCCATATCGGATTCCTGGCTCGCACGATCATTTGGATCGGCGAAAATCGTGGCCTCGTCTTGCATCGTGTGCACCGTTCGCTCGATTCCTTCGCTGAGTTCGCCTTTTAGCGCGAGCAGAATCTTGCGAAAGTGATCGAGCTGCTTAGGATTCATGTAAGCCTCCCCTTTTTTGGGAGCGTAGGGCTTGAATTGTGTGCGTGGTTCAGCAGCCATTCTGTAGTGATTCAGTGTGTAAGAGAAAAGAGCATTGCGAGAAAAGCGGGCTTATTAACAAAAATCCACCGGCACTGCAAGCAACTTTTGCTCCCCGCCTTCTTCATCAGAGACTTCCGTGACTTGATTGACCGAGATTTAACCAAGAAGGTATAGTTACGCTCCTTCGGGGTGTGACGCAGTCTGGTAGCGTGCCTGCTTTGGGAGCAGGATGTCGGAGGTTCGAATCCTCTCACCCCGACCAGCCCGTGGTTTCCGGTGGGGACTCTGCCCGTAGCTCAACCGGATAGAGCATCAGCCTTCTAAGCTGAGGGTTACAGGTTCGATTCCTGTCGGGCAGGCCAATTCAATGATTGGTAGCATGGCATTGGGCATATGGTGGATGTCGTGTCTGATGCGCGTAGCAAGTGGTGGCTGTAGCTCAGTTGGTTAGAGCATCGGATTGTGATTCCGAGGGTCGTGGGTTCGAGCCCCATCAGCCACCCCATCTTTTTCCTCCGCTCACTTGAGCGCAACTCCTGGCTGTTCGTACTGAAATGTCGCAAGAGAGAATGGCAGGGTGATTACGCTGCGTAAAGTCGCCCTCCGCCGCGGGGCGAAGTTGTTGTTTCGCGACACAGATCTGTCGATATACCCTGGTTACAAGATCGGATTGACGGGGGCGAATGGATCGGGAAAGAGCTCTTTATTTGCGTTACTGCGCGGCGATCTCCACGCTGACGCCGGAGGCCTAGATCTTCCCAAGAGTTGGATTGTTGCTCATGTGGCGCAAGAAACTCCCGCGCTGGACATTTCTGCCATCGCTTATGTTCTGGACGGCGACCGCGAATTTCGTGAGCTAGAGGCGAGGATCGCAGAGGCGCCGGAGGCGGACGATTCCATTGGAGATTTGCATGAGCGCTTTCGCGCCATCGATGGATACGGAGCGAAAAGCCGCGCGGCACGGATTCTCTCCGGACTGGGATTCGAGGATCAGCAGTTAGAGCAACCGGTACGTTCCTTTTCCGGTGGCTGGAGAATGCGCCTAAACCTCGCGCAAGCGCTGTTGTGCCGTTCGGACTTGTTGTTACTGGATGAGCCCACCAATCACCTAGATCTTGACGCTATTCTTTGGATCGAACAGTGGTTGCTGGCCTATCAGGGAACGATGATCTTGATTTCCCACGATAGAGATTTTCTCGATAACACCGTGGACGCCATCTGCCACATTGAGAATCAGTCCGTTCAACAGGTACGCGGAAACTACTCGGCCTTTGAACGTTGGCGGGCGGAACATCTGTCGCAGCAGCACTCGGCTTTCGCAAAGCAACAGCGCCAGATCGCCCATCTGCGGAAGTTCGTGGACCGGTTTCGCGCCCAGGCGACCAAAGCCAAACAAGCGCAAAGCCGCCTCAAGGCATTGGACCGAATGGAGATCATCGCAGCGGCTCATGTGGATTCGCCTTTTGATTTTCATTTTTCGGCGGCGGAGGCCATGCCCGATGTGTTACTACGCATCAAAGGGGCGCGGATAGGCTATGGCGAAAGAGATGTATTACAAGATATTCAGGTGGTCTTACGGCCGGGCGCGCGTATCGGGCTACTTGGCCGCAACGGAGCAGGCAAGTCGAGTCTGATCAAGCTCATTGCTCGAGAAATTCTCCCGCGTGCTGGGGAGTGCAACTGGTCCCCCGCCTGCCGAATCGGTTATTTTGCTCAGCATCAGCTGGAGCAACTGGATCCGGCGGATACGGCGCTATCCCATCTCCGCCGCTTAGATCGTACGGCGCGAGAGCAGAGCTTGCGCGATTTCCTCGGGGGGTTTGGATTTCCCGGACCCATGGCGGAGCAGTCGGTACAGTACTTCTCTGGCGGTGAGCGCGCACGGTTGGTTCTCGCCAGCCTGGTGTGGAAGCGGCCGAATATGCTGCTATTGGATGAGCCCACAAACCACTTGGACATCGAGATGCGCCAGGCCCTCGTCGGTGCGCTCCAGGAGTATGAAGGCGTGCTAGTCGTCGTTTCCCACGACCGGCACCTCCTACGGACCACGACTGACGAGTTTCTCCTGGTGTCCAACGGCACACTCGAGCCCTTCGCCGGCGATTTGGACGACTACCGTGCGTGGTTGGAAACAGGCCGGCGTGCGGCGGCAAGCGCCACCAAAGTGAGGGCGGAGACAACCTCCGGCAGAAAATCCCAGCGCCGCTCGGAAGCGCAGGCGCGCGATCGCTTGTCCCAGCGCCGAAGCCCTCTGACGCAAAGGCTCAAAGCGGTCGAACAGGATCTTCAGCGGCTCCACGATCTTCGCGCTGGGCTTGAAAAACGCTTGAAAGAGCCTGATATGTACGACGCGAAGAGATATCTTGAGCTGCAAGATCTCCTAAAAGAGCAAGCGAGCGTCGCTAGAGAGTTGGGGGTCACCGAGGAGGAATGGCTCCTGGCCCAAGTGGAACTGGAGGCGCTTGCCGGGAGGTCATAGAATATCGAGCGGTGCAAGGAAACTTGTTGCTCGCAGGCACCACTAAGACGTTGACGCAATCTAGCTATTGAGGAGCCAATTTTGTTCAAACGTATCGTTCTTTTCCTCTTGACCAATCTCGCCATCATGCTGGTGTTGAGCATCACCATGCGCGTGCTGGGCGTTGATCAGATGCTAGCGCGCAGCGGCGGCATGGGTGGTTTGCTGATCATGGCAGCCATCATGGGATTCGGCGGTTCCTTCATCTCACTTGCGATTTCCAAGTGGATGGCAAAGCGGTCCACCGGGGCGCAGGTGATCGATAAACCACGCAACGCCGCTGAGCAGTGGCTGGTGGAAACAGTGCGCCGCCAAGCGCAGCAAGCGGGCATCGGTATGCCCGAGGTAGCCATCTT
Source organism: Burkholderiales bacterium (assembly GCA_046714645.1). Taxonomy (GTDB): domain Bacteria; phylum Pseudomonadota; class Gammaproteobacteria; order Burkholderiales; family SHXO01; genus SHXO01. The sequence goes on from JBKKAO010000210.1 coordinate 6,533, forward strand.
CGAATCCCCTGACGTGAACGCCTTTGCCACCGGTATGAACCGAAACAATGCGCTGGTCGCCGTCAGCACGGGCTTGCTCAACAACATGACGCGCGAGGAAGCCGAGGCGGTTCTTGGCCATGAGGTCAGTCACGTGGCAAACGGTGATATGGTGACTCTTACCCTCATTCAAGGTGTGGTCAATACCTTTGTATTCTTCCTCGCAAGAGTGATTGGAAACATAGTTGACCGTGCCGTATTCCGCAACAGCGAAGGGCGTGGCGTGGGCTATTGGGTCACCACCATTGTTGCTGAGTTAGTTCTGGGAGTTCTGGCCTCCATCATCGTCATGTGGTTTAGCCGCCAGCGTGAGTTTCGCGCGGATACGGGAGGAGCCAGTCTATCTACGCGTAATAAAATGATTGCCGCCTTGCAGCGCTTGCAAGCTGTGCACGAACCCGCCGCGTTACCCGCCCAGATGCAGGCCTTCGGTATTTCAGGTCCGCGAAGATCCGCCCTCGGCCGCCTCTTGATGTCTCACCCGCCGTTGGAGGAGCGCATCGCGGCACTCAAGGCTGCGGGGTAGGGCGAGAGCCAAGCGGTTCTGCCCGTGCTAGGCGCGCTGTTTTTGGGGACGGTGTGTGCGACGACACCGGATTCTCGCGCGATCTACCGCGGATGGGGTTAAAAGGGCTCGCCGTGGCGAGGCCTTGAGGGGCCGGGTACTGGGCGTTACTTTTCTTCCAAGAAGGTTTGCACGTCGCGAAAAAGCTGCATGCGATTCTTCTCCATGATGACCGAGTGGGTGGCTTCGGGAATGACGGAGAGCCTCTTCCTGGGCGCGTTCTTGAGTCGTTCCATGAGCGCTTGCGCCATGTAGCCGGGCGTGTCTTGGTCCCAATCGCCATGGATGAGAAGGGTTGGTGCGCGAATGGCGCTGGGCTCATAGGAGGGCTTGCCAGCGGACCAGTATTCCCTCACGTCCTTGAGTACGCCGTTTGGGGCACGCAGTAATCCGGTGTCGGCACTTTGCGGATCCGTGGCCCAGGTTTCTTGCGCCCACTTCTCGAACCAGCCTTCGGGAATGAGGCCGAATTGCTTGTCCAGCGGCACACCGGTTAGCCAGCGCTTCTTAGCAGCATCCCGCGTCACCGTACGATAGGCGCCCAGCACACCGGTGGATGTGATGAGAGAAGAAGTCTTTCGCAGCCACAGCGGCGCATAGAGCACCAAGCGATGGACTTTATTGGGCGAAATGGAGGCGTAGGTGCCCATGATCGCCGTACCCCACGACCACCCTAGCAAATTGAGTTTTCTCACGCGGCGTTTTTCCAAGATGTGGTCGACCGCGGTGCTGACATCGCGAACGGCCACGTCCGTGCGTACGATGGGTTCTGCGTCCTCGGCGGGTTGATCAATGACGGCGGGCCGGGTGGACCGCCCGTACCCCCGCAGATCGACGAGGTAGACATCCCAGCCGT
>JBKKAO010000211.1:0-11071 GCA_046714645.1 Burkholderiales bacterium
GGAAACTTGCCGGGTATGGGCGATATAATCGCGCGATTACTAATGCGGGGTACATCATGAATCATCCGGGCGAGATCGCCATTCCCGACGTACAAAATTGCGCCGATGGGCGCCGCTTGGCCATCGATCGTGTGGGAATAAAGGGTATTCGGCATCCCATTCGAGTGCGCGACCGCAGCGGAGGTATTCAGCACACGATCGCCATGTTCAACATGTACGTGCATCTGCCCCACAACTTCAAGGGTACCCACATGTCGCGTTTCGTGGAGATCCTTAACGGGCAAGAGCGGGAACTCTCTGTCGAATCCTTCGAGTCCATCTTGCGCGAAATGGTGCAGCGGCTCGAGGCGGAGTCCGGCCATCTCGAAATGAATTTTCCCTACTTCGTCAACAAGGCGGCGCCGGTATCGGGTGTGAATAGCTTGATGGACTACGACGTGACCTTTGTAGGGGAGATCGACAATGGCGAGTACCGCTTCACCATGAAGGTGGTGGTGCCGGTGACGAGCCTATGTCCCTGCTCGAAAAAGATCTCGGATTATGGCGCCCATAACCAGCGCTCTCACGTTACGGTGACAGCCATGACTAAGGGCTTCGTTTGGATAGAAGACTTAGTGCGCATGTGCGAGGAGCAAGCCTCCTGCGAACTCTACGGGTTGCTCAAGCGGCCGGACGAGAAGTATGTCACCGAGCGTGCCTACGACAATCCCAAGTTCGTGGAAGACATGGTGCGCGATGTGGCTACGGTCATGAACCGCGATCCGCGCATCGAGGCCTACGTGGTGGAGTCGGAGAACTTTGAATCCATCCACAACCACTCCGCCTACGCGCTCATACGCGGAGATAAGCGCGGTCAAAAACGTTAGGCAGTACCGGGCTTAAAACCGTTTGGTGAGGGTCAACTGGTCCCCATCGCGATCCATGCGCATGCGGTTCAGGAAGCTCATGCCGAGCAAGGCGAAGGACATCGGATCCTTTTCGCTCACAACGGCGTCCACATTTGAAACCGACACCTCGCCGATCCTCACCGTATCGAGTTTGACGCGGTAGACGCGTATAGTGCCTCCCGCGGTCTCTGAGTAGGCGGCTTGGCCTTTCAGATAATCGATCCCAAGGCGGCGCGCGTCCTGCGCGGAAAGAAAGACCTTGGACGCTCCGGTATCCACGAGAAACCTGATGGAGCCACCATTGATGGTACCCTCGGCGAAGAAGTGCCCGGCCGCATCCGCGATCAGCGTTACTTCCGCGGCGCTGGAAGTCGTTGCAGACACTGCGATGTTCTGGCCCATGGTAAAGCTTTGCTTCTTCCCATGGATGAAGAACGTGGCGGACAAAGAATCCGCTCTGATCAGTTTGATACCCTCGGTAAGGGTATCTCCGGGCCGAAGCACCTTGGGCTTGCCTGGTCCCACGGACGCCACCGCCCTTCCATCTGACAGGCCATGAATGTTCACCTCCTGTGCTTGGGCCGGCAGGGTCACGAGGAGCGTGGCTGACACCAGCATTACCCTCGCGAACATGGTGCCGCGTACCCCGCTACATTTCAAGTTCATCATTGGAGTGTGTCCGTGAAAAAGCCCTCCAAGCGGGGTGCAAGAACCAAGCCGAAGCATTGTGGATTCCGCGGCGCGGTCGCATGGATTTATGCAGTCAAGATCCAATCAGGCGCTTGATGAGGGATCGCCATTTCCCTAGAGGTGATCGTGAACAAATCTTCCGACGCCGCCGATCTTGGAGATGAATCTCTCTTGAATTCAGTTCTCTAGGAAGATCAACGCTGGGCACTTCGAGACCGAATCGCGACGCACATAAATTGCGGAATGAGGCATCTACCGACAACACCGGCGAGAAATGCCGGGCACAAGTGACCCCATGCATGAAGTCCCTTCAAGCGCTGTAATTATTCCGAGACCACGACGTGGCCGTACCTGGGCCTCTTTATTATGGGTCGCGGTGGCGGCTTTCTGCATGGCTGCGGCGCCGGCACTCGCCGTGGAGAGCGAATGCGAGATCTTGAAGAGTTCGTCCGCGCGCAAACTCCTGGCCGCCTTGCGGACCATGGACTCTCAGAACATGGACTGCGTTATGGGCGAGGAGCTTGTGGCAAAGGTCGTGGATCGCCTATCCAAGGAGGCCGATCCTTATGCCGGGCATTTCAATGTGGAGGCGTTTCGCAATCTGCAACGTGACCTACGGGGAAGCGATCGTGACGCTGTCACCTACCGGTTGCTGCCCAATGCGCGAGCCTATGTTCGTATTCATAGCTTCAATGAAAGAGTCCCCGAGCAGTTGATCGAGGCTCTCCAGCATCTTGCGCGGGATGCGCCAGAGTCTCTAACGGGCTTGGTGCTGGATCTGCGCGACAACCCAGGCGGACTTGTACGATCAGCGGTGGGTGTGGCGGCGGCCTTCCTTCCCTCCGGTGCACTGGTGGTCTCCACAGATGGCGAGGGCACGGATTCCAAGCTGGAGATGCGTGCGCATCCGGATGACTACTTGACCATGGACCAGGAAGATTATTTGACTGAGCTTCCCGCCCAGATCAAGACCCTTCCTATAACGGTGCTCGTCAACAAGGGATCCGCATCGGCCTCCGAGATTTTGGCGGCCGCGTTACAGGATCACGGTCGTGCTGTTATTGTCGGCACGAAGACCTACGGCAAAGGTAGCGTACAGACCATTATTCCCTTATCTGACGATACTGCGGTCAAGTTCACTTCCGCTTACTTTTATACCCCAAACGGCCGCCGTGTGGAAGGTCAAGGTGTGAGTCCGGACGTATTGATTGCGCGCTCCGCGCGGCTCGTGGCGGACAAGGGTGAAGGACCCTCGGTGCCGGCTCAATCCACTATTCCAACGCGGGCGTCCGCTTGCGTGCTGAAACTGGAAACCATGACGCCGGTCACGCTTGATACCAGCCAATGGCCCAGTCGCGATAAAGAGGACTGCCAGCTTCAGCAAGCGATGCTTCTGTTGAATTCCCAGAGAGTTGCCAAGGCGCGCTAAAGCTTCGGTGCACGTTTTAAAGGGTGCTCATTGAGTGTCCGTGTGACGGGGTGGTCCCATCAGCGTGGTACCACCGTCCACCACCAAGGTGTGCCCAGTAATGAAACGGGCGCGGTTGGAGAGCAAGAAGCGCACGGCGTGGCCAATATCCCAAGCTGTCCCTTCGATACCCAGTAGAGATGCCTTGCGGCGCCGCTCTCGTGCCTCCGCGCTCATCCCTATCGTGTACACCATGGGTGTGAAAACCGCCCCAGGGGCGACGCAATTGACCCGAATGCCGTCCTTTCCGTGATCCACCGCCATGGCGCGCGTCAATGCGATGACCGCACCCTTGGAGGTTGAGTAAGCAGTGAGACCACGCGGACGCAGTGCCGAGATGGATGACACGTTGACGATGGCACCGCCTCCCGCGGTCTTGATCATGGCGGGGATTGCGTATTTCGATACCAGATACATACTCTCCACGTTTACCTGCATCACGCGTCGCCAGTCATCGGCGACTTCATCGACTACGCTTTTCGTGCTGACGATGCCCACATTGTTGTCGAGAAGATCGAGGCGGCCAAACCGATTGACGGTATCTTCCACCATCGTGCGGCATTGCAGTTCATCGGTTACGTCGGCTGCGATGGCTATCGCCTCTCCTCCTTCCGCAGAGATCATTTCTACTGTGCGCTGCGCCAGGGATAGCGTTCTATCCGCGACAACAACCCGTGATCCGGCGCGCGCCAGTAGAATGGCCGCTGCCCGGCCATTGCCGATACCGTCTTCATTGGCACCTCCGCCGGATATGAGGGCAACCTTGCCTATAAATCCTTCGTCGTTTGCATTATCCATTCGCTGATCCGCTACGTCGTGTCATCACTGTCCTTGAGTGCGATTTGATTCTCGATGAGCAACTAAGTTTAGCCGGCCGGGCTTCGGATCATGATAGAAAACCGCGCATTAATTCGGTAGCATGGCGCGACACAATTATTCCGCATTCATGGTCAGTATGACGACTCGTTGGCCCGAACAGATCTTCCAGGAACTTAAATCCGCCCAAATCAAGCAAGTGGCCTTCGTGCCGGATGCCGGGCACAGCCAGCTCATTCGGCTATGCCAAACGGAGCCCAGTATGCGTGCCGTTTCGCTCACTACGGAAGAAGAGGGGGTGGCGATGTTGGCGGGCGCATGGGCCGGCGGCGAGCGCGGCGTGCTGTTGATGCAGTCAAGCGGCGTGGGCAATTGCATCAACATGCTCTCGCTACAGCAAGAGTACCGGATTCCGCTGCTCGCTCTGGTGACCATGCGCGGGGAGTGGGGCGAATTCAATCCGCAACAAGTGCCCATGGGCAAGAGTACGCAAGCGGTGCTTGAAGCGGCGGGTGCTTACGTTTACCGCTGCGATGACGCTACGCAAGTCCAAGAGACGGTGAGTGCGGCTGCGGCGCTGGCGTTCAACACTTCGCGTGTGATCGCCGTACTGATCGCTCAGCGTGTGGTGGGCACCAAGAACTTTTTTAAGTGATACGACCATGACAAAACTCAATCGGCGAACGGTGGTCGCGCGCCTGTTGCGCGACCGCGGTGATGCACTGGTGGTGACCGGACTCGGGAATCCTAGCTTCGATGTCGCAGCGGCGGGCGATCGCCCCGCCAACTTCTATCTCTGGGGAGCCATGGGCGGGGCTGCGATGGTGGGTCTGGGGCTCGCCCTGGCCCAACCCAGCAAGCGGGTGATCGTGGTTACCGGTGATGGCGAGATGCTGATGGGGCTTGGAGCGCTCGCCACCATCGCCGTGGAACGCCCGGGCAATCTTGCCATCGTGGTCTTGGATAACGAGTTTTATGCCGAGACGGGAATGCAAACGACACACACAGGGCGCGGCGTCGATTTAGCTGGTATGGCGAAAGCGGCGGGTTTTCAAGAAGCGATCACCGTGCGCACCGGTCAGGAGTTGGAGGGCTTGAGCGGACAGCTCCACGCGTCCCAAGGCCCGCTGTTTAGCGTGATCAAAATTTCCACAGAACCGAACTCGGCGGCGCTGCCTCCGCGAGACGGACCTTACTTGCGCAGCCGGTTTCGAGAGGCGCTCATGGGGCTGGAGGCAAACCGTTAGGCCGCGGGTAGGGTGACGGTGATGCGAGCGCCACCCAAGGCGCTACGCTCGATGGAAACGCCTCCCGAATAGGCGCCGGCGATATCGCGCGTGAGCGCCAGTCCGATGCCTTGGCCGGGCGTGCTTTGGTCCAAACGCACTCCGCGTTCCATGATGCGATGGGCATCCTCCTCGGGAATCCCAGGCCCGTCATCTTCAATCTGGAGTCGTAGTGTTTGATTCTCCGATTGCGCCGAGACTCGAATCCGGGACCGGCTCCATTTGCAAGCGTTGTCGAGGACATTGCCCAGGATCTCCATCAGATCACCGTGGTCGCCACGAAAGAGAACCTCCGCGCCGATGTCTATTTCGCTTTGCAAGTTCTTGTCCGCGTAGACCTTTAGCACGGCGTTCAAAGTGCGCTCCACCGCACTAAAAAGGGGGACCGGCGTGGCCAAGGCGCTCTTGCCCGATGTCGCGGCGCGCTGCAGGTGATAAGTCACGATCTTGTCCATGCGATCCACATGCTCATCCAAGGATGCTTGGAGGTCTGAAGTCTTTTGGTACGTAGCACTGCGGATGAGCGCCAGCGGCGTTTTCAAACTATGGGCGAGATCGGATAGCGCATCTCGGTAGCGCCGCTGTTGCGCGCGTTCCCGGGTGAGAAGGGTGTTGAGGTTTTCCGTGAGCAAAGTGAGTTCGGTGGGATAGTCGCCCTCGACTTTCTCCTTCCCGCCTTGCTGGAGTAGCTTGATCTCATGAGCCACCTTGCGCAGAGGATGAAGCCCCCAGCGCAGGACCATCCACTGTGCGGCCAGCAGAAGGACCGCCATGGCACCTAACCAAGTCCACAGGCTACGGCGGTAGGTCGTGAGCTGCTCCTGGAAGGACGTGGTGTCCTCGGCCACGGAAAAGGTGAACGGGTAGCTCGCCGCACCCACCGCCCAACTGATGCCGTAACTCTCGACAAAGTAGCGGATGCGAGCTTCCTCGCGTTCCTCGAATCGCTGTTCTCCGGCCGGCAAGGCCGGTCCCACGGGTGCGGTGACGGAAAGATGGGAGCGCGACTTCCAGAGGACGGTGCCGTCACGGTTTTTGATGGCGGCGTAGAGCCCCGATGCCGGCAAGTCCAGGCGGGGTTCCATGGCGCCGCTGCCAAGGGTGAGTTGTCCTTTTGCGCCGACTTCCGCGGCGGCGATGAGGAGATAGACCTGTGCCTACAGGCGCTCTTGGCGCGCGCCGCGCGCGCTCTCACGAAAGGCGCGCTCTAAGGCCAAGGCGGATAGCGCGATAAACACCGCCAGCACCAAGCCCGCGCTCAGCGTGACCCGGGTGCTCAAGGAGCGCATGAACTTTTATCGTTCGGTAAGCGCAAACCGGTATCCCCGCCCGCGTAGAGTCTCCAGAGGTTGCACGCTGCCATCGGGATCCAACTTGCGGCGCAGGCGGCCGATCAAAACCTCGATCACGTTGCTATCGCGCTCTTCTTCGTGGGGATAAAGGTGAGCGGCCAGTTCGTCCTTGGATACCACACGGCGGCGTTCGCGCACCAGGTGTTCGAGCAAACGGTATTCGAAGGAAGTGAGATCGACCTGCCAGCCGTTCAAATGTACCTTCTGCTCGCTCATGTTGATGGCAAGCGGACCGCATTGCATGACCTCCTGTGCGAGGGCGGCGGCGCGGCGCAACAATGCTTTCAAGCGCGCGAGGAGTTCCTCGGCTTGGAAGGGCTTGGTGAGGTAGTCATCGGCGCCGGCCTCCAACCCTTCGACTTTGTCCTGCCAGCGCCCGCGCGCGGTGAGAATCAAGATAGGTAGGCGGCTGCCCTTGCCACGTAAACGCCGAATGATGTCGAGCCCGGAAAGTCCTGGAAGGCCAAGATCGACCACCGCCGCGTCGATGGGATATTCGGTCGCGAAGAACAGCCCTTCCTTGCCTTCTCCGGTGGCATCGACCGCATAGCCTTGCGCTTGCAAGATTGCACTCAGTTGCTCGCGCAACTGAGGTTCATCCTCGACGACCAGCACGCGCATGGTGGTGATCCCGGCCTATGCGACTAGCGTATCTCGCCCGTTGCGGCGTCAACAAAGATCACGCGTACCTCGCCATTACGAGTGAGGATCTTGAGCCGGTAACCATCCGCCGTTTCGCGGGCGTCGAGCACACGCCCTCCCGTGCGGCGTTGTACCTTGGCGATGGCATCATCCATACCGATACGCCGGTCTGTTGAGGTGCCGGGAGCGTAGTGGTGGGGCACCCCATCGCGCCACCGGTCTCGCCCGCGCTCCGCCATCGTTGGTGCCGCAACGGCGGTCAACGCAACCAGGGCTAGAGCGAAAGCGAGTTTGAGATGCGGCGTCATGCTGTGTGAGTAAGAGTGTCAGTACGCTTCGGCTAGTTGTCCCGGTCTTCCCGGTAGCGGCGGTCATAACGATCATCGTCATCGTGCATGGAATCTGAACGCGACGAAACCGGTTCCACGGTTACGTTGATAGGGATCTTTGCCCCAGGGTCGTAAGGCATCACTGCATTGTACGTGTGCCCTTGGTATTCGTAGACCACGCGATAGCCGGAGATACGATTCTCCCAATGGTCCACCATGCGGCAGCGCTGTACTTCGCGCTCGTAGTATTCGTCGCCGCGATGATTAGCCTGCATGCGGTCTCCGACGATGGCGCCGATGGCGGCACCTGCCGCCGAGGCAGCCACGCGAGCGTTGCCCCGTCCCACTTGTGCACCGATGATGCCGCCCGCCACGCCACCGATTAAGGGCCCGGCAAAAGAGCGGCGCTCGCGGTGACGTTCGGGGACGTACTCCGAAAAGCACTCCTTTCGCGGAAGGTTGACTTTGTCGTACTCGGGTGTCACGTCCTTGACCCTCGCATAGTCCTGGAAACCCTGTCCGGCGAAGGCCGTGGGGGCCATCAACGTGAGCGCTACGGATACGGTGGTGAGTTTGGTGTTCATGGTGTTTCCTTTCTTGTCTTTCGTATTAGTTCAAATCACCGCGCAAGATAAGCGTGATGCTTCCGTTGCCATAGCTATCGTCATAGCTGGACCCGTGCGGGCCATAGTGGTGGCGAGGTGCCCCGTGATGGCACCACCGGTCATGGCGGTGATGATTCCACTGCTGGTTCCAGCGGGGCTTCCAATGGCGATGGTGTTGATTTTCACTGGGTGCCCAATGTCTGCGGCCGCTAAACCGGTGGCCACGGTCATCATCGTTGTAGCGCTGTTCGTGACGCTCGTGACGATCGTGACGATCGTCGAAGCCGCCGCGATACTTGAAGTCACCTGCCATGGTTAAGGCGCTGGCACTCATTAGGGCTGCACCGGCTGCGAGAGAGATTAGTTTGCTGTTCATGACTTGCTCCTTTCAAAGTGGGCCCAGTGGGTTCTGGGTGAAGCGAGAGATTAAAGAGGGGTCGCTGAACGCTTGCTGAACGAAGCCGAAAGATGCATAACGGCTTATTTATTTGATGATATTTATGTGATCGAACGAGAGTATTCGCCGAGAAAACCCCACCCTTATCGGGGCACGGCGCTATACTTCGGCCCCAAACCCGTCGCAACCCGCCCGCTTCCCTGTGGAAACTCTCTCTCCCATCACCGCGCCGCGCACCTTGTTTTCCTATCGAAAGCACTGGGCGCAGCGCTTCGGTGTCGCACCCTTTCTCCCCATGAGCCGCGAGGAGATGGACACGCTTGGCTGGGATTCCTGCGACCTCATCATCATCACCGGGGATGCCTACCTGGATCACCCGAGTTTTGGCATGGCGCTGGTGGGGCGCTTGTTGGAAGCACAAGGGTTTCGCGTAGGCATCGTTTCCCAGCCCGATTGGCGCTCGGTGGATCCGTTCCGCGCCTTGGGCAAGCCCAACCTCTTCTTCGGCGTGACGGCGGGCAATATGGACTCCATGGTCAACCGCTATACGTCGGATCGGAGAATCCGCTCGGACGACGCCTACACCCCTCACGCCGCGGCCGATAAGCGGCCCGACTATGCGGTGAACGTGTACGCCCAGCGCTGCCGCGAGGCCTATCCGGAGACCAATATCGTCATCGGCAGCATCGAAGCCAGTCTGCGCCGCATCGCGCACTTCGATTACTGGTCCGATAAGGTGCGCCGCTCCGCGCTGGCGGATTCCAAGGCGGATTTGCTGATCTTCGGCAACGCCGAGCGCGCTCTGGTCGAGGTGGCTCACCGCATCGCCAAGGGCGAGCGGGCGCGTGATATTCGGGATGTGCGTGGGACGGCCTTCCTGGTTCCTCGCAATTGGCGGCCAGCGCAGGATTGGATGGAGGTGGATTCCACGCAGTTGGACCGGCCTGGGCGGATTGAGCCGCATACGGATCCCTATGCGATGGAGGGTGTCGGCGCCAGGGAGGAGGGAGGAGGGAGGAGGGAGGAGGGATGCGAGAAGCCCTCACCCCCGGCCCCTTTCCCGAGGGGAGAGGGAGGACAGATGCCCTCACCCCGAGCCCCTCTACCGAGGGGAGCGGGGAGTGTTGTGGCGGTTCCGATCAGGATCGTGCCCAGGGGAGAAAGACTGGCGGCGCGTAAAGCCGAGCGGGCGAAGCAGGTGGTGCGTTTGCCCTCCTACGAGCAGGTGAGGGACGATGCGGTGCTCTATGCGCACACGTCGCGGGTGTTTCATCTGGAATCCAATCCCGGCAATGCGCGCGCTTTGGTGCAAGGCCACGGGGATCGCGATGTGTGGCTGAACCCGCCGCCGGTTCCGCTCACCACGCAGGAGATGGATGGCGTGTATGGATTGCCCTACGCGCGGGCGCCGCATCCGAGCTACGGCGACGCGAAGATTCCGGCCTGGGAGATGATCCGCTTCTCCGTGAACATCATGCGCGGTTGCTTTGGCGGCTGTACCTTCTGCTCCATCACGGAGCACGAAGGGCGCATCATTCAAAGCCGCTCGGAGAATTCCATTCTGCGCGAGATCGAAGAGATTCGCGATAAGACCCCCGGTTTCACCGGCGTGATTTCGGATCTGGGCGGCCCCACGGCCAATATGTATCGCATGGCGTGCAAGGATCCCAAAATCGAATCCTCCTGCCGCCGCTTGTCTTGCGTGTACCCAGGCATCTGCGAGAACTTGACCACCGATCACGCGCCGCTGATCTCGCTTTATCGCAAAGCGCGTGCGCTACCCGGCGTCAAGAAAATCACCATCGGCTCCGGGCTGCGCTACGACTTGGCCGTGCGCTCACCGGAATACGTAAAGGAACTGGTCACGCATCACGTCGGCGGCTATCTCAAGATCGCGCCGGAACACACAGAAGCCGGTCCGCTGTCGAAGATGATGAAGCCCGGTATCGGCGCCTATGAGAAGATCAAGGAGATGTTCGACAAGTACTCCAAGGAAGCGGGTAAGGAGCAATACCTCATCCCCTATTTCATCGCCGGCCATCCGGGCACCAGCGATGAAGACATGCTGAATCTCGCCTTGTGGTTGAAGCGCAATAAATTCCGTCCGGACCAGGTGCAGACCTTCCTGCCCACGCCCATGGCGCTCGCCACCGCCATGTGGCGCTCGGGCAAGAACCCGCTGCGTAAAGTCACACCCGATAGCGAGGACGTTGCCATCGTGAAGGGTGGCCGCGCACGGCGCTTGCACAAGGCGTTCTTGCGCTACCACGATCCCGAGAACTGGCCCATGCTGCGCGAGGCGCTGCGCCGTATGGGTCGAGCGGACTTGATCGGCCGCTCGAAGCACCACCTAGTGCCCCCGGCGCAACCGCTCGGCATGTTGTCCGGTCACAGCGTCGCTATGCGGCCGGGAGGATTGCACCCGCGCGGCATTGGATCCAAGCCTCACTCACGCCCAAAGCCTCCCTAGTTCATGATTGGAGTTTTCGCGGTGGTGCTACTGTGGGTAGCGGCGAGCACTGTTGTCCCGCAGGCACAAGCTCAGGAACTCTACGAGCTTCAGCCTGAGTACGTCTACGGCAAGAACCGCAAGCCTCGG
>JBKKAO010000212.1:0-4490 GCA_046714645.1 Burkholderiales bacterium
TCGCCGGGACGGGAAGCGGAATTCTCGTGCCTTACTTCCGCGCTCTGCAAGCGCAAGCGTTGGCATCACGCGGTGAGAATTCCAAGGCGCTCGATGTATTGCAGGCCGCGCTGGAACTGGTCGATACGCTGGGCGAGAGATCCCACGCAGCGGAGATTCACCGAATCCGCGCTGGTGTGTTGCGTAGCGAATCTTCAGGCGATCACAACCAAGTCGAGTACGCATATAAAACTTCCCTCGAAATTGCTCGCCAACAGCACGCCAAGTCTTGGGAACTTCGCACCGCCATTAGCTATGCGCACTTAATGAGAGACCAAGGCCGTAGTGGGGAGGCGTGCGAACTGTTGCGGCCTATCTACGATTGGTTCATCGAAGGCTTCGACACCGAGGATTTGAGGAGCGCGAAGGCGCTACTTCAGGATCTCGAACGCGGGTGAAAGTCTGGGGCATATCGCGACTGGATGTTTACCCTCGGTCCAGTCCATCCGAAGCCAAATATCCCCCATCCACCGGGATGCAAATCCCGGTGACGTGATTGGATGCCGCGGATGCCAGATACAGACAGCTTCCGACCAAATCCTCCGTCTGTCCGATTCGCCCGCTGGGCGTGCGTTTGAGCGCGGCCTGCTCGAGAGGCGTACCGGCAAGCTCGGCCGTCATCTCGGTGAAGTAGTATCCCGGTGCGATGGCATTGACTTGGATGCCGAGGGGTGCCAATTCCACCGCGTTGACTCGTGTTAGAGCGATCAACCCATGTTTGGACACCGCATAGGGCACTTGCAATCCTTTGCTGGGCGCGACTAATCCGTAGACCGAAGAGATGTTGATGATCTTTCCCGCCGCCTGGGTTTTCATCAGCCGAGCGGCGTGCTTGGTGCATAGGAAGGGGCCAGTGAGATTGATATTCATCACTCGCTCCCACTCGGCGCGCTCCAGCTCCATCACCGACTTGCGGTTCACCGCGCCCGCGTTGTTCACCAGGATATCGAGGCGGCCGTAACGCGTTTTGATCCCGCTTATCGTGCGTTCGATCGCCGCCTCATCGTTGACGTCCATTTCGAAGGCAGCGTGATCGTGTCCCAATTCCGCCAATACTTGCGCATTGCGGTCCGCGCGGCGCGCGGCGATTGCGACCTTCGCACCGGCATCGCGAAAGGCTAAGGCCAAGGCGTGTCCAATGCCACTGTTCCCGCCCGTGATGAGCGCGACTTTGCCTTCCAATGAAAATAGGCCTCCCCCCATTCTTAGTTCTCCTCGCTTGAATCGTTGTTTAGACTTGGCGGTATTCTATCGGCGCGTACGGAGCGAGGTCACGACCTTTGCACGCCACGCGGCATGATTCGGATGGTTCTCCGAATGTTCAGGGATGCTGGCTGACTCATTGCACAGGGGATTAAGCGAGCCCGCCTCGCGTTTTAGAAATAGGACGGCTGTGTAGGTGGCACGTTCGATAGCCTCGCGATAGATCTGGACGGCCGGTCCCTGCGACTGTTCGGCAAGCTGGCGCACCCCCGCCTTTCTTGGCAGGCAGACTCCCAAGAACTGGATCGGATCGGGCAGCGAATTCTTGTCTCCATGCAGAATCTCTCGGATGAGCACTAAGTGGCCATAAGGCAGAAAGGACACTTCCGCCACGAGAACCGCATCGGCCTGTGACGCGAGGGTTTCCTCGGAGGCCGATTCGCCGGCGGCGGAAAAGAAGCCTAAGGCAAGCATCGCACAAAGCGAGTTTCGGGCACTGTGGTGGCATTGCCATTTTTTTGATCTCCGGAACGCCAGCAATCTGGAAAATGCGGATATTGCCCGGTAGAGGACCGGCATGCTCAATTCTCCTTAGGTACTTACGACTCAGGTGTTGTGACGGATTTGGCGAAGACTTTCGCACCTCGCCGCGCTGGTTTTGGGGATATACAAAGGGGTACCCCTTGTTCGATCCTGGGGGATGAATAAGGCGAAGCTCCCTTTGTTCGTAACATGCTTGTTGGCGGCACGACATTCATCCTTATGGTTCCCGCTCCGCCGGCTTAGGTAAGTGCTTCTCGCGATCGCGTATATTGAAACGCGAAACGCCATGATATGCCTATCACTGTGGAACTAACTTCAGTGTCGAGAGGATAACAAGGAAACACGAGTGCCCAACAACGTGGTTGTGATCGGGGGCGGGCCCGCCGGCCTCATGGCCGCGGAAGTCATTAGCAACGCGGGACACTCGGTTCACCTCTACGACGCCATGCCATCAGTGGGAAGAAAGTTTCTCATGGCAGGCAAGGGCGGTTTGAATTTGACGCACTCTGAAGCACCGGAGAAATTTCTGCGACGTTACGCTGCCAGGCGTCCGCAGCTTGAGCCAATGATTAAAGCCTTCGGACCCGAGGCGCTCAGAGCCTGGGCGCACAGGCTGGGCATCGAAACCTTCGTTGGTTCATCGGGCCGCGTTTTTCCCACGGATTTCAAGGCGGCGCCGTTACTGCGCGCCTGGTTACATCGCTTGCGGGAGACTGGTGTTTATTTCCATGTGCGGCATCGCTGGGCGGGATGGAGCGATGAGGGCGCACTAATGTTTCACTCTTCACAAGGGGACAGTCTGGTTGAGGCAGATGCCGTGGTGCTTGCCCTCGGCGGCGGAAGCTGGGCGCGATTGGGTTCGGACGGTGAATGGGTGTCGCTCCTGAAAGCGCGCGGAATCCCGGTAGCGCCGCTGCAACCCGCCAACTGCGGGTTCGATGTGGATTGGAGCGAACACTTCCGGCAGAAATTCTCCGGCGCGCCGGTGAAGGCGGTGGCCGCCTCCATCAGCGGCGGACCGCCAAGGTTACAGGGCGAGTTTGTCATCACCGGCACAGGCGTCGAAGGCGGATTGATCTACGCCTTGTCAGCCGCGCTGCGAGACGCCATCTGCGCCTCAGGATCGGCCACGTTGACCCTCGATCTAGCGCCGGGCCGAGACGTGGAACGCCTCATCGAAGATTTTTCCCGCCCTCGCGAAAGTGAGTCTTCTGCGAATTTTTTGCGACGGCGTGCCGGGATCGAAGGGGTGAAGGCAGGGCTATTGCGCGAAGTCCTCCCCGCGAAAGCCCTCACGGATCCGGTGACGCTGGCGTCCGCCATCAAGTCGCTTCGGCTGCTAGTGACTGCGCCGCGTCCCATCGACGAAGCCATTAGCACTGCCGGCGGCGTCGCCTTCGAGGCACTCGACTCGCGTCTGATGCTGCGCTCGCTTCCAAGTGTGTTTTGCGCCGGGGAGATGCTGGACTGGGAGGCGCCGACGGGCGGCTATTTGCTCACGGGGTGTTTCGCCAGCGGCGCGCAAGCCGGCGGGGGGGTGATCGAGTGGTTGCGCAGACCCTAGGAGCAATCGGTCTACTCACCACTTGAGCTACCGGCCGAAAGTCCATCTGATTACTGCGTAGCGTCCTGTGGCTACAATTCCTTCAACAGCGCCTTCGCCTCGATCAGATCAGCCGAATCAAAGCCTTCGCTAAACCAGTCGTATACCGGTTGGAGGAGGTCGTGGGCCTCGCGGGCTTTGCCCTGCTTTCGCCACAGGCGGGCGAGCAAGGTGGCCGCGCGCAGTTCGATCATCTTCACGCCCTGTTCTCGCGCACAGCCGAGACAACGGTGTAGCTCCGCTTCGGCTTCCTCGGTGTCCGGGCCGGGAGAGTCGAGCAATGCGCGCGCTATCATCAGCCGGGTCGGGGACATGCATCCAAGCTCGCCGTACTGCGTGATGAGATCCAAGTACTGTTCCATCGTCTCATATACCTTTTCGCGGCCGCCAGCCAAGAGCATGGCCTCGGCCCAGTAAACTCCTAAGAAAGGGCGCGCCCAGCGCGACCCCGAGCTTTCCAGCGCATCTATGGCGCGCTCGATCTCGATCACGCCAGCCTCGGGCCGACCCTCCAATGCCCTTGCGAGTCCTTGCGTGACGCGCGCCCAGTCGGCATAGAATGGAAGACCCTGCTGCTCGCAAATATCGATGCATTGCCCAGCCAAAGCAAAGGCCGCCGCTGCTTCCTTGCGCTCGATCGCCGCACAGGATGCCAGACAAAGCGCCATGCCAATGCTGAAGGGGTGCTTGATTTCCCGGGCGATCGCAATGGCGCGCTCCGCCATCTTCCTGGATGAGTCGTAGTAGCCGAGATAGTTTTCGGTCAACGCCCCGTGGCTGGCGGCAAAGACTCCATAATCCTGGGTGGAAATTGACGTCAGTGCGGCATACTTCGAAGGATCGTAGTCGTCGAGGATCTGGGTCAACAGTTTTCTACCCTCGATGGGCGTGCCGGTCCACCGCTGGATCGTAGCGATTTCCGAGCGCGCGGCAAATACCATGAGATCATCACCCACGCGCTCAGCACGTTTGAGCAAGTCCTGAAAATACTTCACCGAGAGAGGGAAATCCGCCCGGATCCAGTGAAAGATTCCGATACCTAGAAGAACCGGTAAAGCAACCTGGTCGTCGTCGATCTCCAGCAGCAGTTCTTCGGCGCGTC
>JBKKAO010000213.1:0-14034 GCA_046714645.1 Burkholderiales bacterium
TGTTCCAACAAGCAGGCTGCACCTCGCGCCTTGCCCTCGGTCTTCCTGGGGGCAACGCGCTCCACGAAATATATGTCAACAGGCCCTAGCGTAAGCGAATGGACTCTTGGGTCGCGGCAAGCCTGTCCTTCGCCCACTGAAGTTTTTCCGTGCAATTAATTTCGTTTGGGGCTCGCTTTGCCCGGACTTCGCGCCGCATGACGTCGTTGAACTTACCGCTGCCTAACTGGACATTCTGTGTGTTGATGCCGCTTAGGGCGAGCAATAGCATGGTGCTGGATTTCAGTTGGTCGGACACCGGTTCGTCGTCGCAAAGGCGGGCGAAGGCCGCCGCGGATGCGTTCTCTTCCACCATGGTATTCAGTGCCGTGTTATCGGCGAGCGCGGGAGCCGCGATTATGCATAGGGACAGGTTTAGGACCGACAGCAATTTCATGGGCGGTATCGTGCGTGAGGAAGGCGGCGATTGTACGGGATTGCTTCGGCGCCGGGCCGGAACACCCAGGACGTGGCGGGTGCGGACCCGAAGTTGCTCAGGACACCGGGTATCGCAACGGTATCGTAGGGAGACGGCTGTTTGGGCCCTTTGCACAGGTTAAGCATGCCCCACTCACTATCGGAAATGTTACGTAGCCCGGCTTTTCGACGGGTTCTGCCGTTCTTTTTGTACCTCCTGTTTTTGATTCTTGAGACTGCGCTTCTATCTTGGCCTTTTGGTGGATTGGAAGGCATAGACCTACGCTGGCTCTACGCAGTCAAGGTCTCCGTTGTGGCTGCCGCGCTCCTCTATTTCTGGAATGGTTATGCGGAAGTCAATGGTGTGCGGCTTAGCATGCGCGAGGGATGGATCGCGCTGTGGGTAGGCGGAATCGTCTTTGTGGCCTGGATTCATTTGGATGGCGGGTGGGCTACGCTGGGGCAATCGAAGGGCTATGACCCGCGGGACGCGGACGGGCGCATCATCTGGCTTATGGCGTTCATTCGGTTGCTGGGAGCCTCCGTGGTGGTGCCGGTCATGGAGGAGATCTTCTGGCGTTCCTTCGTCATGCGTTGGATCCAACGCCAGGATTTCTTGCAATTAGAGCCCCATCTCACGGGCTTTAACGCGCTGCTGATTAGTTCCGCATTGTTCGCGATCGAGCACCATCAATGGGCAGCGGGTGTCATGG
Organism: Burkholderiales bacterium; assembly: GCA_046714645.1. Classification (GTDB taxonomy): domain Bacteria; phylum Pseudomonadota; class Gammaproteobacteria; order Burkholderiales; family SHXO01; genus SHXO01. Next base: position 1,170 of record JBKKAO010000213.1, read on the forward strand.
CGGGGCTGGCGTACGGGTGGCTCTACGTTCGAACCGGAAACTTGTGGACGGCCATCATCGCTCATGGAGTCACGAACTTTCTGCTTGGCGTATGGGTGTTATATACAGGCCAATGGCAATTTTGGTAACGCTGTCTCGCCGGATCTTTGGTGTACGTCTATACTTCACGAATCCAACAAAATCATTCTATAGGAGCAATTGAGTGCCCTCATTCCACCGCCTAGCGGGTTTGTTGACGACTCTTGCATTGTTGAGCGCGTGCGGAGAGACCCAACAAGCTAGCGCGCCCGCCGCGGCGACGGTCAATGGCAAAGAAGTGCGCGCCGATCAGATTAATTTTGCCCTCGCGCGCGCGGGATCGCTCAACGAGCAGCAGCGCAAGGACGTTAGCAAGCGAGTGCTGGAGCAATTGATTAACCAGCAGTTGCTCTTGCAAAAAGCGGCGGAGAACAAGCTCGAGTCCGATCCCAAAGTGTTGCAGACCATCGAGGCCGCGACCAAACAGATTCTCGCGCAAGCCTATCTTGAGAAGGTTGCGGCGGGCGCCGCCAAACCCACACCCGAGGCCATCTCGGAGTTCTACGCCAAACACCCAGAACTATTCTCTGAACGAAGAATATATCGCTTTAACCAACTGGTCATCACCGGCTCCCAAGAGTGGCTGCCCACTTTACAGAGCAAGTTGGGCGAACTCGATAAGAACCCCAACAAGGCGGCGATCATGCGAGATCTGGCCACGTGGCTGCAGTCTCAAGGTGTGAAGTTTCGAGCGGGTACGGCGACTCAAGCAGCGGAGCAACTTCCCTTGGAGATGCTGCCGAAGTTCCATCAAATGAAAGACGGCGATCTGATGGTTCTTCCCGCGCAGGGAGGCTTCCAAGTGATGCAATTGGCAGCTTCTCAGAGACAATCCTTGGATCAGGAAAAGGCCAAACCCGTTGTAGAGCAATACCTGCTGAACCGCGCTCGCTTGGATCTCTCGCAAGCAGAGGTAAAGCGGCTGAGGGAAGGCGCGAAGATCGAGTATCTCGGCGAATTCAAACAGGCGGCCGTGGACGGCAAGGAGGGCGCGCAGGCCGGATTGCCCGAGCAAGCGCAGCCCGAAGGGCAAGCTCCCGCAGCGCTATCCGGCGATGCAGGCGCTCCTTCCCCGGCTCAGAGCGAACCCGCGCAAGACGAGAAAAATTGATCGCCCGTTTAGGGGTAAGTTTGCCTGGTGTTCGGCCGGTATTGCCCTCAACCCACGCCGGCATTGAAGGACAGTACGCTTAACGCTTAAGGAGCCTATGCAATGATCTTGGTAACAGGCGGGGCCGGATTCATCGGTTCGAATTTCGTCTTGCGATGGATAGACCGGGAATCAGAACCGCTCATCAACCTCGACAAACTGACCTATGCTGGAAACATGGGCAATCTGGAATCCTTGCGAGATTCTCGAGGTCACACTTTCGTGCGTGGAGACATCGGCGATCGCGAGCTTGTGCAAGGCTTGCTCAAGAAGCACGCGCCCCGAGCGATCATCAACTTCGCGGCCGAGAGTCATGTGGACCGGTCTATTCTCGGGCCTGACGCGTTTGTCCAGACTAACGTGGTGGGCAGCTTCGCGTTGGTGGACGAAGCCTATCGCTATTGGCAGAAGTTACCGGCATCCGAGCAGCGAGACTTTCGTTTTCTGCACGTATCGACGGACGAGGTCTATGGGTCATTGGGTCCCCATGACGCTGCCTTCTCGGAGATTACGGCCTATGCGCCTAACAGTCCTTATTCAGCAACGAAGGCGGCTTCCGATCATTTGGTACGCGCCTACCATCACACCTATGGGCTCCCGACCCTAACGACCAATTGTTCCAACAACTACGGCCCCTATCAGTTTCCGGAAAAACTGATCCCCCTCATGATTCACAACGCCGTCCATGGAAAGGCGCTGCCGGTCTATGGGGACGGCCAGAACGTTCGGGATTGGCTCTATGTGACAGACCATTGCGATGCCATCACCTCGGTCTTGCAGCGTGGCAGGATAGGGGAGACTTACAACGTTGGCGGCCACAACGAGGTTAAGAATATCGAGGTGGTTCGCACGCTGTGCGCCTTACTCGATGAGCTATGTCCCGGCGCTTCCAATCTCCCGCATGAATCATTGATCACCTATGTCAAGGACCGCCCCGGACACGATCGCCGTTACGCCATCGATTGCCGGAAGATCGAGCAAGAACTCCGTTGGGATCCGAAGGAGAGTTTCGAGTCGGGGCTGAGAAAGACCGTACAGTGGTACCTTGAGCACTCCGAATGGATTGCAAGTGTCACTTCGGGCGAGTACCGAAAGTGGGTCGGAGCGAACTACGGCTCACGAGAGATCGTTAGATGAGAAAAGGGATCATACTCGCCGGAGGATCCGGTACCCGGCTCTATCCGATTACTCAGACCGTCTCGAAGCAGCTCTTGCCGGTCTATGACAAGCCGATGATTTACTACCCGCTGGCGACCCTGATGCTTGCGGGCATTCGAGAAGTTCTAGTCATTTCCACGCCTCAAGATACGCCAAGGTTCGAACAGTTGCTCGGCGACGGGCATCGATGGGGGATGGAGTTTTCCTACGCGGTACAGCCCTCGCCAGACGGCCTTGCGCAGGCCTTCATCATCGGCGAGCGATTTATCGGAGAGGATACTTGCACCTTGGTGTTGGGAGATAACATCTTTTACGGTCATGATTTGACCGCGGATCTCAAATCGGCGGCCCTGAAGGACACCCGGGCAACGGTCTTCGCCTATCCTGTGACCGATCCGGAGCGCTACGGCGTAGTGGAATTCGCATCCAACGGACAGGCGGTCAGCATCGAGGAAAAGCCGGCCAAACCTAGGTCGCGCTACGCCGTGACCGGGCTCTACTTCTATGATCGCGGCGTCGTGGACGTGGCGAAAGGCTTGCGGCCCTCACCCCGCGGCGAACTTGAGATCACGGACGTGAATAAGCAATATCTCGAGAGTGGCGAGCTCGATGTCGTGGTGATGGGGCGAGGGCACGCCTGGCTCGATACCGGCACCTACGATTCACTCATCGAGGCTTCTCTTTTCGTACAGACTCTGGAAAAACGCCAGGGGCTCAAGATGGCCTGCCCGGAGGAGATCGCCTATCGCATGGCTTATATCACCGCCGAAGACTTGGCAAGACTCGCACAGCCTTTAATGAAGAATAGCTACGGGCAGTATCTAAGGTCCTTGCTGGATTCCAAAGTTTTCGGCTGAATTCCCAGCGCGCATGCACGTCATTAAGTCAGCTATCCCGGAGGTCTTGGTCATCGCGCCCAAGGTTTTCGGGGACGATCGCGGATTCTTCTTCGAGAGTTTTAATCAGCGGCGCTGGGAAGAGATTACGGGTGTTACCGAGCCCTTTGTCCAGGATAACCATTCGCGTTCGGCAAAAAATGTGTTGCGTGGCCTTCACTATCAAATTGGACAACCGCAGGGAAAGCTGGTGCGTTGCGTGGCGGGTTCCGTGTTTGATGTCGCGGTGGATATACGCCGCTCTTCGCCCGCCTTTGGCCGGTGGGTGGGCTTCGAGCTCTCTAGCGAGAACAAGCGAATGGCCTGGATCCCGAAAGGATTCGCTCATGGATTTCTCGTGCTCTCGGAGTACGCCGAGTTTCTCTATAAGACCACGGACTATTGGGCACCGGAACAAGAAAGAACCCTTTCCTGGGACGACCCTAGCGTTGGGATTCAATGGCCCGGGACGCAGCCCCCTACACTGTCCAAGAAAGACCGTGAAGGAGTTGGACTGCGACAAGCCGAGGTATTCGATTGAATATTCTGTTGACGGGCGCGCAAGGGCAAGTCGGTTGGGAATTGGCGAAGCTACTTCCCTCGCTAGGAAGCGTCACGGCGGTGGATTTGGCGGATCTGGACCTGACCGATGCGACAACCTTGCGAGCGCTAATACTTCGAATCAAACCCAAACTACTGGTCAATCCAGCGGCCTATACGGCAGTGGACCAAGCCGAGTCCGAGCCCGCCCTCGCCATGAAGGTCAACCGCGACGCAGTCGGTGTCATGGCCGCGACCATGGCGGAATTGGGGGGTGTCATGGTGCACTACTCCACGGACTATGTGTTCAACGGCCGGGTTGGAGCCCCCTTCATCGAGACCGATCCCACTGGACCGCTCAATCAGTATGGAATCACTAAGCTAGCCGGGGAGGAGGTATTGAGAGCTTCAGGTGTCACGCATCTCAACTTTCGCACCAGTTGGGTCTACGGTAGCCGGGGCAAGAATTTCTTACTGACCGTTTTGCGCCTGGCGCGAGAGCGGCCCGAACTTCGAATCGTGAACGACCAGACCGGCGCTCCGACATGGTGCCGTTATCTTGCACGCGTCACTTTTGACGTGCTTCAACAATGCTTCCGGTCCGCGGCACAGCTCGAACGACTCAAGGCCGAGTGCTCGGGTACCTACCACCTTACCGCGGGCGGTGAGACTTCATGGCATGGGTTCACCTGCGAGGTGCTCAAGCAGCGCCACGGAGGCGTCATGCCGGCTATGCCACGCGTCATTCCCATCGCCACGAAAGACTATCCGATGCCCGCTACCCGGCCGCTCTTCTCGGTGCTGGACAACACTAAACTTATCCGCACCTTTGGCATCCAACAGAGCGGTTGGGAGCAGCAGTTGCACGAATGTCTTTCGGAAATGACGTAGCCGTGGTACGGCGGCGATACTCTTTGCCTAGGCCCAACATCGATCCCACCTCCCCAAACGGAGACACCCATGACTCGCCCACGAATTCGCGATCTACTACCCTTCACACTATCGCTCGCTTTAGCGAGCGGATTAGCCGCCGGCGAGGACACGGAGGCGATACTCGGAAAACTCGATAGCACCAAAATTAGCCCCGCCGAGGTGCGTGAAATCCTGGATGTCCAGGGGCCGGAGGTCAGGAAACACCTAGGATCCTCTCTCCCGGACCTCGATAAACTGGTGCGTTCGGAATTGGTTCGAAAATCCCTGATCGCCGAAGCAAGAGATAAGGGATGGGAAAAGAAACCGGATGTGCAGGTGCTGATGGCCAGGGCCAAGGAACAAGCACTGCTGAGCGCCTATGTACAGAGCTTTGTGCGCCCTCCGGCCAGCTATCCTCCGGAGGACGAGGTGAAGGCGGCCTATGAGGGAAACAAGAAGGCGCTGATGACACCCGTGCAGTATCAACTGGCCACCTTATTTGTCGCTTCTCGCGATACCACGGACAAAGCGCAGACCAGCGCGGCCGCGAAGAAAGTCTCGGAGCTCTCCGCGCAGCTACAAAAAACTCCCGGTGATTTCGCCCGGCTGGCCAAGGAGCAGTCGGATCAAAAAGAAACCGCGGCCAGAGGCGGAGAAATCGGATGGGTGACGGAGAATCAACTCATGCCCGAGCTGCGCCCCGTCATCACCAAACTGGAGAAAGGGGCGATTAGCGCACCCCTAAAAATCAAGAACGGCTGGCACTTGGTCAAGCTTATGGACAAGCGCGCCAGCCGGCTGCGTACCTTCGACGAATCCCGCGCCGCACTGGTCGCCAGCATGCGATTGCGGAAAACCCAGGAGAACGAACGCCTATACCTCGAAAGCGTGCTACAGAAATCCGTCTTGACGGTGAATCAGATTGAGCTGTCTAAATTTCAGGATGCTCTTAATAAGTAGCTACTTCCGCGGATCGTCCCCTGCGTGAACGAACTCGATGGGGTTTTCTATGGGGCCGATGCCCATCTCTTGAAGCACCACATCGGTCTCGGCAATGGCGAAGTGCGGCGCGCGTGCAGCCGTGATGTAGAAGTGGCCTGGCGTGAATTTCTTCATTGCCGCTTGATCGAAGTTCTCTCCTAAGCCTGACCAATAGGTGCCCTTGAGCACCACCACGCTGCGCTCGTCGGGATGCCGGTGGGGTGGCACCTTGTAGCCGGCGGGAACCATCGCCCGGAAAACATAAGGTCCAGGCTTGGAGGGGTCCCCTAATATCATGATCATCTTCATGCCCGGTGGAACGGTTTTGCTCTCCTTCCATTCGCGGCCGGTCCCCTCCACAGCCTCGGGGCCGGACATGATGAGATCTGCGGGTGCAATGGAAGGTAGATCGGCCGCGCTGACGCTAAGCACGGTGCTAGCTAGCAAGCCAGCGAGTACAACTCTGTTTGGTAGTCGCATGAAAGATCCTTGAGCGTTATTGCTGTCTAGGGTCATCGTCGGGATTGATGTACTCGATGGAGTTCTCCACGGGGCCTTCGCCTAACACTTGAAGAATCACCTCGGTGCGGGCCCAGGTGTATGACGGGGTGCCTTGCGGAATCACCAGGGCACTGCCGCCTCGCAGTTCCCTCATCTTCATGGGGTTGTAGCGTTCGCCTGTGCCGAACCAGTAGATCCCCTTCACCACGGTGACGAACTGCTCGTTGGAGTACTTATGGGGATGCATCTTGTAGCCGCTGGGCATGCGAATGCGGATCATGTAGGGGCCGGATTTCTTCGGATCCCCGTACACCACCAAAGTCTTGGCGCCGTGGGGAATGGAAGGCTCCTTTTGCCAAGTCTTTGGGTCGGCCGGAACAACAATACGCATGCTGGCATCTTGTGCAAAGCCGGAGGTACCCAAGCCAAGCGCCATGAGTCCAGCCGCGAATAACGCGCGCTGCTTGATCATCTTCATTGAAACAATCCTTTTGCCGGTGTGGTCGTGTCTGATTAGACGCGGGGAATATTAGCATGGGGGTTTTTCGCCTCTTCATCTCATCTTCGAGAACGCGGAAGAGGGAGGCTCGTCTGCTGTTAGCATCTTTGCCATTAGCTTTGTTTGGAGAGACTGACATGCCCCGTAACCTTGTGCTCGGACTATGTTGGGCCTTACTGGTTCCCGCGATACCGGCAATAGCGTTCGAGGGTATTCGCGTCACCTTGCTCGGTACCGGAACGGGCGGCGCGGGATCGGCTGTTCGCGCGGGCCCTAGCACCTTGATCGAAGTGGGGAGCGACATCCTGCTATTCGATTGCGGACGCGGGGTAACCCAGCGCCTTGCTCAGGCTGGAATGGCCGCGGCGAAGGTGCAGCAAGTTTTTCTGACCAATTTGCGTTCGGATTACACCGTTGGATGCGCGGATGTATGGTTGAGCGGTTGGTTAGGCGGCCGCGATGATCCGCTGTCCGTCACCGGGCCTAAAGGCACGGTAGAGATGACGGACCATCTGCAACGTGCCTTCGCGCCCGACATTCAATCGCGATTTCAAGAAAATAAGGCTGGCGCCAAGTTCGCCGCTTCGGACATTGCCGAGAACCTGGTCTACGAATCCGACCACGCGCGGGTGACGGCCTTCGTGGTGGATCACGGCCCCATGGCACCGGCCTATGGCTATAGGATTGAGTCTGGAAACCGGGTCGTGGTCATCTCGGGTGCCACCACCTATTCCGAGAATCTGGTCCAGAATGCCCGCCGTGCGAGTGTGATCATCCATGAGGTCATGGCGGTGGATAAGGATTTCCTCGACGATTCGGAGCGCCTGCGTAAAGAGATGGCTACCCACACTACGCCCGAGGACGTAGCCAAGGTGCTGCGGGCCACACGCCCCGGACTGGCCGTCTTGTCGCCACTGGAACTCGTTCAAACAAAGGAAGCCGATGTCATGCGCCGCGTGCGCCCCCAATACCCCGGCACCTTGGAGATAGGTTACGACTTGATGGTGATCGAAATCCAGAACGAAATTCAACTGCGCGGTGCGCCTTCAGACCGGCCGGCGGGGCGCTAAGTTTGGCGGAGAGAGAGGGATTCGAACCCTCGGTACGCTTTTGACGTACACACGATTTCCAATCGTGCACCTTCGGCCGCTCGGTCACCTCTCCGGAGGAAGGGCGGGCAGAATAACTAAGCCCGCGTCATCTGTCAAAGCGCGCTACTAGCTACTACTAACTAGCGCGACAGCCACCGCCTGCATCGTCCGCCATCGGGCTAATTAATTCCTTCCGTCGGAAGTGCGACTTGCTAGTGTCGGAAAATTTTACAGTGAGGATACGCGTTGGGGCGAAGGGGTGTTGTTTGCGGGCGCGAAATGAAAAACAAGCGCGTCATAACAAGTGCTTGACGTGCCCAGGCAGGCGTAGGACTTTGTCTTGCTTAAGAGACAATATCCGGCTCGAATTGACGCATTTCGTGGAGGATCATCGCGCTAAGTAGGGCGAGATTGCGAAATGCGCTGAGCGTGCAGGTAAACCGCCGCAGCGTCGTGCGGGCCTTTCTAAGGTCATGCATCGAGGGGCCGTGACCGGTTACAACAACTACATAACGTTGGAGACCCTTATCATGTCCGTCCTGCTCTCCGCCGGGCGATTGAGCGCCCGTTGCACGAAACCTCTCGGCTATTCCATCCGCCCAGCCACGCTCATCTCGGACCCGGCTAACTGCATTCACTTCTCGTCTGAGCGGCCAGGCGGTACACGACAGCTCTCGGGACATCATCGGCTCGTCGAACGAAGCCCTATGGGTAAAATAACCTTGGGCAACGGTGCTAACGGTAAATCGCAAGCTTGTTGGCCATGTGAGCGTTGGGGGAGGGATCTTTAATGTTTAATTGGATCATTGGCTCGAGCCTGAAATTCCGTTTCCTGGTCTTGGCCGCCGCCGTTGCGTTGCTGGTCTTCGGAACCGGGCAACTGCGCAAGATGCCGGTCGACGTATTCCCCGAATTCGCGCCTCCAAAGGTGGAAATTCAGACCGAAGGACCGGGAATGACCTCCATCGAGGTGGAAGAACTGATCACGATTCCGATGGAGGACCAGCTACGGGGAGTACCGGGGGTTGAATACGTCCGCTCTTCTTCGGTGGTGGGACTGTCGCAGGTCGTGCTCCTTTTTAAAATGGGCACCGATCTCATGGATGCGCGGCAGCGTGTGAATGAGCGTCTGAAGCTGGCAATCGCGGAGCTGCCGCAGTCCTCCGGGATGCCGGTGATGCTCCAACCCCTGTCGTCGACCAGCCGGGTCATGAAGATCGGACTCTCATCGAAGGTGTACGACATGATGGACCTTTCGATGATCGCCTATTGGACCATCAAGTTCCGTCTCATGTCTGTCCCAGGCGTGGCTAACGTTCCCATCTGGGGCGATCGGATCAAGTCATTGCAGGTGCAGGTCGATCCGAGTCTGATGCGCGCCCACAACGTCACACTCGATGACGTCATGGACACGACGTCGGAAGCCTTGGACGTGGGTTTGCTGAGGTACGGCAGAGCGGGGAAGACTCGTATCGACGGGATGCTCGATACCCCCAACCAGAGACTCGTCATCTATCACAAGTCGCCCGTGTTTTCGCCCGAACATCTGGCCGAGGTGCCGCTTTCCCTGAAAGGCAGGCTCGCCGAACCACCCAAGCTGCGCGATGTCGCCAAGGTGACCTGGGACACTTGGCCGCTCATCGGTGATGCCGTCATCAACGATGGAGTCGGCCTGATGATGATCGTCGAGAAATTGCCGTGGGCCAACACGCTCGACGTCACACGGGGGATCGAGGAGGCGCTGGCCGCATTGCGGCCCGGTCTGCCCGGCATCGAGATCGACTCCACGATCTTCAGACCGGCGACCTTCATCGAACTATCGTTGGAGAATCTGAGGATGGCGCTCATCATCGGATCCATCCTGGTAATGATCGTCCTGGGCGCTTTCCTCTACGAATGGCGGGTGGCGTTGATCAGCGTTATTGCGATCCCGTTGTCACTGGTGGCGGCGGGGGTCGTTCTCTATTTCCACGGCGCCACCATCAACACGATGGTCTTGGCGGGATTTGTCGTCGCTCTGGGTTCCGTCGTGGACGACGCGATCATCGATGTCGAGAACATCGTGCGGCGCCTGCGCCAGCACCGCTTGGCGGGTAGCGAGAAGTCGACGGCACGCATCATTCTCGAAGCGTCGCTCGAGGTACGCCCTGCTATCTGGCAAGCGACATTGATCATCGCATTGGCGGTGATGCCGGTCTTCTTCATGGGCGGGCTGGCGGGGGCTTTCTTCGAACCACTGGCCCTCGCCTTTATCCTCGCGATGCTGGCCTCCATGGTGGTGGCGTTGACGGTTACGCCAGCCCTATGCCTCGTGCTGCTTAATCGTGCCGGCATCGAGCAGCGCGAGTCCCCGTTGGTGCCGTGGCTCAAGCGGATCTACGGTGAGGTTCTTTCACGAGTCATCCGGGCACCGCGCGCGGCATTCGCCACTACGCTGGTCGTTGCCGTCGCCGGCTTTGGGGTCTTGCCGTTTCTCGGGTCTTCGTTGTTGCCTTCGTTCAAGGAAAGAGATTTCCTGATGCACTGGGTCCCCGCCGAGGGGACGTCGCGCCAGGAAACGTTCAGGATTACGCAACAGGCCAGCCGCGAGCTCCGCTCCATTCCAGGGGTGCGCAATTTCGGCGCGCATATCGGACGCGCTGTCGGCGGGGACGAACCCTACGGTGTGAATTTCACCGAGAACTGGATCAGCGTCGACCCCAAGGTGGACTACGACCAGACGCGCGCGAGCGTCGAAACCGCCGTAGCCGGCTATCCCGGGCTTTATCGCGACGTGCAGACCTATCTGAGAGAGCGTATCAAAGAGGTCCTGACCGGCGCAGGCGAGTCCATCGTCGTGCGCATATTCGGACCCGATCTCCCGGTCCTGCGCCAGAAGGCACATGACGTGGAACAGGCCCTGAAGGATATACCCGGCCTCATCGATTTGCATGCCGAACAGCAGGTCGAGGTGCCGCAAATACAGGTCAAGGTGAAGCTTGACGTGGCCGGACGTTATGGCATCAAGCCAGGCGACGTCCGCCGGGTGGTGAACGTCCTGATGAGCGGCCAGGAAGTCACGGATATTCATAAGGACGGCAAGGTACACGACGTGTTTGTGTGGACACAGCCGTCCACGCGCCAAAACGTGGAGAGCATTCCCGAGTTCCTCATCGACACGCCCTATGGTGGGCGCGTGCGGCTGGGAGAGGTGGCGGATGTAAAGCTCGTGCCGATGTCGAACAAGATCAAGCGGGAAAACAACTCCCGGCGAATCGACGTTCACGCCAACGTCAAAGGGCGTGATCTCGGCTCGGTGGCCCAGGAAGTCGCGCAGCGGCTCGAAAAAGTCCAGTTCCCGATTGGGTACTACCCGCACCTCCTGGGAGAATACAAAGAGCGCCAGGCTGCGCAAAGAAATCTCCTCAACTGGTCGGTTGCCTTCGCGGTCGCGATCTTCCTCATTCTCTACGTGTCGTTGCGAAACGGGCGGCTGGCCAGTCTGATCTTTCTGGCTCTTCCGGCGGCGCTGGTGGGCGGCGTACTGGCCGCGTTCGCGGGAGACCGCGTCATTTCGCTCGGTTCCCTGGTAGGAATGATCACGGTGCTGGGTATTGCCGCGCGCAACGGTATTTTGCTCATCCAGCATTACCGGCATCTCGAGCAGGTGGAAGGTGAACCCTTCGGTCTCGGGCTCGTACTGCGCGGGGCCAGCGAACGCTTGTCACCGATCTTGATGACCACTCTGTGCACCGGATTGGCGCTGCTACCGCTGATCGTTCCCGGCAGCATTCCCGGTCACGAGATCGAGCACCCGATGGCGGTCGTTATTTTGGGCGGCCTCGTCACGTCGACGTTGCTAACCCTGTTCGTGGTGCCGATTCTTTATCTAAGATTTGGATCCAGCGTCAAAATGTTCAATGATCTGCCCCTTCAAGGGGCTACGAGTTAGTTGGAAAAAGGACGGGAGGAGAAAGGTATGGTTCGCGCACTCTGTTACCACGTGGTGATCGCTTCAGTCATTGTTTTGGTGCTCGGCACATCCGCGCACGCGCAGGACGCGGCGCCAGATCGCAGCGACACACCTGTACCCGCACAAGACGCGGCGCCAAACCCTAGCGACACACCCGCGCCCGCACCGGATGTTGCACCAGAGCGTACCGGCACGCCTGCACCCGCAACAGGCGCGGCACCACAACGCAGGCCCACACCTGGACGTACACCAAGAAATGACGCGGATGCAAACCGTAACACGCCCGTGCCCCGGTAAGAGGCGGAACACGACCACATCCGCGGTCAAATCACCTCAGTCCAGAGTTCTTCGATCGTTGTGAAGACTAAAGACGGCAAGACTGTGCGCCTCGGCACATCGGACAATCTCACTATTATCAGTCTGGCCGAGGGAAGCTTTACGGCCGTCGATTTTGGAGTCTACGTCGGGGCCGTTGGGGTGCGCTTGGACCAATACAGCCCCATAGTCCGGGATTCGCTGAGTTGGCTGCATAGGGGGTTCGAACTGCGGATCATCGACGAGCAATTGCGGGGCATTGCCGTGGGGCATAAGAAATGGGACCTGACGCCCGAGACGATCATTGCCCACGGCTGGGTCGACGACATCGAGTCCCGCGTCATCTCGATCAAGTGGGGCCCCACCGAACAAGAGGAAACCGATGTGGAAACACCCCATGGCGCGCCGGTCTTGAAGATGGCGCTCGGGGACAAGAGCTTGATAAGGCCAGGCGCGCACATCCTTGCCGGCGCGCAGAACGGTGCGGACGGCAAATATATGGCGGTCTTCATTTTCGTCGGCAAGGACGGCATCGTTCCGCCGTTGTGAGAAGCGATCAGTTAGAACAGAGGGAGGTACTATGAACGTAGAAACGATGCTCGTCGTGAGGACGGGTCGTAACGAGGAAATGTTTCTGGGTGGGTTCACTACCTTGGCAGCGGTGGCGGCACTCTTGCTGGCGCCGGCAGCGGCGCATGCCGCGGATCCGGGAGGGCCAGGGCCGGCCGGCAAGAACCCTGCGATGATGCTCGAGAGTATCCCCGGGAGCAATATCCCGCGCGTGATTCTGAGCGCGAAGGCGGCGCAACGGCT
>JBKKAO010000214.1:0-3491 GCA_046714645.1 Burkholderiales bacterium
CTAGATGTTCTGCTTGGACTCGTTACCTGAGATGAAGGGACTCCACGGCTGCGCTCGCACCGGCTTGCTAGTCTTCCACACGACATTGAACTGACCGTTATCCGTCACCTCGCCGATCATGACCGGCCTGTGCAAATGGTGGTTGGTCTTGTCCATGGTGAGCGTGAAGCCCGAGGGGGCTTTGAAGGTCTGCCCATACATGGCTTGACGCACTTTATCCACCGCCGTGTCCTTGGCTTTCTCCACGGCTTGCTTCCACATGTGGAGGCCGACGTAGGTCGCTTCCATGGGATCGTTGGTGACGACGGTACCCAGATTCGGTACGCTGTTCTTCTTCGCCCAGGCCTTGTACATGGCGATGAACTTATCGTTCTCCGCATTCTTCACCGACATGAAGTAGTTCCACGCGGCCAGATGGCCAACCAGCGGCTTAGTGTCGATCCCGCGCAGCTCTTCTTCGCCCACGGAGAAAGCCACCACGGGCACATCGGTGGCCTTCAAACCTTGGTTACCCAACTCCTTATAGAAAGGCACGTTGGAATCCCCGTTTATGGTGGACACCACGGCGGTCTTGCCACCGGCGGAGAACTTCTTGACGTTGGCCACGATGGTTTGATAGTCGCTATGGCCGAAGGGGGTGTAGACCTCCTCGATGTCCTTCTCCGCCACTCCTTTCTTCTTCAAGAAGGCGCGCAGAATTTTGTTGGTCGTGCGCGGGTACACGTAGTCGGTCCCCAGCAGGAACCAGCGCTTGGCACCGCCGCCGTCCTCGCTCATCAAATACTCCACCGCCGGAATAGCCTGCTGGTTTGGCGCCGCGCCGGTATAGAACACGTTCTTGGACAGCTCTTCTCCCTCGTACTGCACCGGGTAGAAGAGCAGTCCATTCAACTCTTCGAACACCGGCAGCACCGATTTACGAGAGACCGAAGTCCAGCAGCCGAACACTACCGCCACTTTTTCTTGGGTAATCAACTGGCGCGCTTTTTCTGCGAACAAGGGCCAGTTGGACGCCGGATCGACCACCACGGCTTCGAGCGGACGGCCGAGCACGCCGCCCTTGCCGTTGATCTCCTCGATGGTCATGAGAGCGGTGTTCTTCAGCGCGGTCTCGCTGATGGCCATGGTGCCGGAAAGCGAATGCAGGATGCCGACCTTGATAGGTGTGGCGCCGAAGGCCTCCTTGAAGGGAATGGCGCCGGCGGCGGTCAAGAGTGCGGTAGATTTCAAAAACTCACGTCTTAGCATGGAGGGTCCCCTTGGTTGAATCTGGAAAGTGTAGAAGTGGTGCTTTGCTTCATGAGGCAGCGTCCGCATCGATTCGGTGCCGCGCCACGCCGCTGCGACGCACACTTTCGCAATGGGTGTGCCCGAGGGCTTTTTCGAGATCCTTGGGTGTATTTTTATTCCATGTATTCATATCATTAAACCATTCCAAAAGCGCTCTAGCGAGCACCTTGAACACCGCAGCGATCGTCTACTGCGCACCGCATCGGTGCTCGTAAGGAAAATGTCCGCACGAACTTGGTGCACCAAGCCAAACTGGAGAAAAAAATTTATACTGAGTACTTGTACAGATAAATTAACTGGATATAATCACAGCTTATGAACGAACTCACTCAAAGACAAGCTGAAGTCCTGCAACTTATCGCGGAATTTCTTCAGGAAACCGGCTTCCCTCCCACGCGAGCGGAAATCTCCCAAAAATTCGGCTTTCGTTCCGCCAACGCGGCGGAGGACCACTTGCGCGCCCTGGAACGCAAGGGCTATATCGAGATGATGCCAGGCGCCTCCCGCGGCATCCGTATCGTGGGTGGAGACCCCAGCATTTACACCGGCCTGCCAGTGATCGGACGGGTGGCGGCGGGCAACCCCATCCTCGCTGTGCAGCATATACAGGGGCATTTCCAGGTGGATGCCAACCTATTCAAACCCCAAGCCCATTACCTGCTCAAAGTACGCGGCTTGAGCATGCGGGATGCGGGGATATGGGATGGCGATCTCCTTGCCGTGCATCGCACCAGCGAAGCGCGTTCCGGGCAAATTGTCGTAGCCCGCCTCAAGGACGAGGTCACGGTCAAGCGCCTGAAACGCCAAGGCAATCAAGTGCAGTTGCTGCCCGAAAACCCCGACTTTGATCCCATCCAGATCGATACGAAAAAAGATTTCTTCGAGATCGAAGGCTTGGCGGTTGGATTAATTCGTGGTGGGAAAGCGCTGTAGCCACACGATGCGGATGACCCATGCTTGCCTCCGCCACCCTGGATTCCTTGCTACAGAATCCCCACATCTGGCGGGGCAACCAATACGCGCGGGTCGCGATCGAGAGCATTCCCACCGGCTTTGATCATCTCGATGCACAACTGCCCGGCGGGGGTTGGCCGCGGGCGGCGCTGACGGAAATCCTTGTGGACCGGCAAGGCATCGGTGAGTTCTCTTTGCTCATGCCCGCGCTCGCCCGGCTGTCCAAGGGAAAAGATTGGATCGTGTTGGTGGCGCCCCCGCACATTCCCTACGCGCCGGCTCTGGCCAGTAAGAGTATCGATTTATCCAAAGTTATCATCGTCAATACCGTTTCCGAGCAGGAGAAAGTTTGGGCGGCGGAGCGTTGTCTGCGTTCAAAATCCTGCAGCGCCGTTGCGCTCTGGGCGGGCGGGCAAACCCATCAGACCTACCGGCGCCTACAACTCGCCGCGGAAACCGGGCAGGCCTGGGGGGTCGTGTTCGGCTCTACCGCATTGGCCCGGCACGCCTCTCCGGCGGCATTGCGTGTGATGCTGGCCTCGGAGCAAGGACGTCTCAAGATCCATCTTCTCAAGCGCCGCGGCGGAGGCGGATTACCGGAGATCTTCTTGGAAGAGGATCGCGAAGCCGGTGTGGTGGAATTACCGAATCCAACCTCTATCCATACCCCTCACCGATTGAGGCAAAGGGTTGCTTAACTTGCACGCCACCCTCTGCGCACCATGCTTTGGACCTGCCTCCACCTCCCCGACTTCTCTTTGCAGCTTGCGCTACGAGGGGGATCAGTATCAAGACCACTCATCGTTACCACCGGGGGCCACCGGCCGCAGGTGCTTTCTTGCAACAAGCAAGCAACCCAATGCGGAATTCGCCCGGGTTTATCCATCTCCGCGGCACTGGCGCTCACACCCTGCTTGATCGAGCACCCCCGCGATGCACGCGCTGAAACGCAGGCGCTAGAGAACTTGGCACTGTGGGCCGGGCAATTCACACCCAGTATCAGCGTGCATTCACCGGATGCTTTATTGCTGGAAGTCGAAGGTTGCTTTCGGTTATTCGGAGGTTTGCGAGCTTTAAACGCACGCATGCAATCGGGCCTGAAAGATCTCGGCTATCAAGCCACACTGGCCCACGCGCCCACACCCACGTCAGCGCGGCTCTTCGCGCGGGCTGGCATCGCCACCACCGTGCTCGACCGTCACGAACTCAGGCGCGCGCTCTTCCCACTACCCCTCTCCTTGCTGAAC
>JBKKAO010000215.1:0-4198 GCA_046714645.1 Burkholderiales bacterium
CAACGCCTTCCACTGCTCCGCCCAGAACTCCGTTGGATCTCGCTTGAACCCGCTTTTGGCGAACTGATGCCAGCGTCCCACCACATAGGAAAGCAGTAGGTTCGCACGTGCGCCCGCGTCGATGTCCTGTTTTGTTTCACCTTGGCTGGCGGCGAAGCGCAGGCTCTGTTTGAGGGTGGCTTCCAAGCGGTCGTGTAGCTGGTTGATGCGTTGTTGAAGGCGCTCGTTCTCATTCACCAGTGCCTCGCCGATCAACACGCGCGTCATGCCGGGATTCTTCTTGGAGAAGCCCAGCAGCATGGAAAGCACACCTTCGATTTGTTTGACACCGCTCTGGGTTTCCGTGGTGATCTTGTTCACCAATCCGAAGATGGTCTCTTCGCTGAACTCGATCAAGCCTTCGAACATCTGCGCCTTGCTGGCGAAGTGGCGGTAGAGCGCCGCCTCGGAAACATCCAGCCTCGCGGCCAGAGAGGCCGTGGTGATTTTCTCCGGACTGGGTTTCTCCAGCATCTGCGCGAGATTCTGAAGGATCTGGTGTTTGCGTTCTCCTGGCTTAGGGGGCATGGCACTCCTTCAATGGTGAATGAGCTGGCGCAAGCAATCGGGAAGCGCGATGAGGTGTTTGATGTTCACGTCGACATAGGAGGGCGCTCGGGCCGAGCGGTCTATCCATACGGTCTTCATGCCCAGCCGTTTGGCCGTGCGCAAGTTTCTCAAGGTGTCCTCCACCATAACGCAGCGCCGCGCGGGGAGCCGGTGCTGCTTGATCAGGTGCAAGAAACCCTTGATGCTGGGCTTGGGGTTGAAGCGGGTGTGTTCGATGGAGAACACGCCGTCGAAAAGATCGGCCACGCGCAATAACTTGAGCACCGCCTGCGCGTACTGAGCGGGCGCGTTGGAAAAGACGATTTTTCGCCCGGGCAAGCGCCGCAACACGCTGCGCAGGAGCGGCTCGCGAATGATCATGGACGCAAGGTCGGGAAAGCGATGGGTTTCGCGCAAGAAATGATGAGGATCCACGGCGTGATTTCGCATGAGGCCCAGCAAGGTGGCGCCGTAGCGCCGCCAGTAACCATGGCGTACGAGGCTCGCGGCGTGTTCGTCCACCCCCAGCAACCCGGCGATATAGGTGGTCATGGATTGGCTGAGGTGCGGGAACACATGCGGATCCGCGCTGTGCAGCGTGTTGTCGAGATCGAACAACCATACGAGGTCCCTCTCCATCTCTATGGCGGCGGAGCCGGAACTAAAAGGGTCGTCGTTCTGCCGCCAACAATCATGTTACGAACAAGGGGAGTACCCCCTTGTAAATCCCCCGGGGGAATCTCGTTGCATCAGAACCTTCGCAAAACTGTGCCAACACTTGACTCACAAGAGACTCGCGATCCGGCGCTTCATCGGCCGCGAATCAAGGTACCCACCCCTTCGTCGGTCAATACCTCCAGTAGCAGCGCGTGTTCCACACGCCCGTCGATGATATGCACGCTCTTCACCCCGCCCTTGGCGGCATCCAGGGCGGAGGAGATCTTGGGCAGCATGCCACCCGAGAGGGTGCCTTCCGCGAACAAGGCATCCACTTCCCTGGGTGTGAGTCCGGTCAGCAGCTGCCCGTTCTTGTCCAACACCCCTGGCGTGTTGGTGAGCAAAATGAGTTTCTCCGCTTTAAGTACTTCGGCCAGCTTGCCCGCCACCAAATCCGCGTTGATGTTGTAGCTCTCGCCTTGCGCACCCACACCGATGGGTGCCACCACGGGAATGAATTCCTCGGTCTCCAGCAAACGGATGATGCTCGGATCGATGCTGCTTACTTCGCCCACCTGGCCGATATCCAGCATCTCGGATTCATTGTCGCGATTCGCGACCATCATTTTCTTGGCGCGAATGAAGGAGCCATCCTTGCCGGTCAGCCCGATGGCGCGCCCGCCATGCTGGTTGATGAGGCTGACGATCTCCTTGTTTACCAAGCCGCCCAGCACCATCTCCACGACATCCATGGTTTCGGCGTCCGTCACGCGCATCCCTTGCACGAACTCGCCCTTCTTGCCCACGCGCTTCAAGAGATCGTCAATTTGCGGACCGCCGCCATGCACGACCACCGGATTCATCCCGACTAACTTCAGCAGCACCACGTCGCGTGCGAAGGAGTGTTTGAGATGTTCGTCCGTCATGGCATTCCCACCGTACTTGATCACGATGATCTTGCCGTGGAAACGGCGAATATAAGGAAGCGCCTCCGCTAGAACTTTGGCCTTATGCCGCGCTTGCTCCAGGTCCATGGACATCCGTCACCATCACAAGGTATAGGTGAGGCCTAGATTCTACACGAGGTGGCCACCCACTTACATCAAGCGTCGCGCGCAACAAAAAAGGCGGCCGAAGCCGCCTTTTTTGAAACCCAAGCTGAACTGCTACTACTGGATTGTAAGTTGGCGAGTGGTGACCGCCGTTTTCTTCGGTAAGACCAATTCCAGCACCCCATTCTCATACTTAGCCTGAGCCATTTCCGAAACGGCCTTCGCCGGTAAGTCATCCGTTAAAACCTGGCTAACGGGGGCACGCAAGCGCCCTTCATCTCCCAAGGCCCTCTTCTCCTTCTTGGCCGGTATCCAGCATAATAGCCTCGCGGTATAGTCGTATGGTGTACAACACCGCGGGCCGCTCCTACGCGAGCGGTAACCTCAAACGAAGTAAAACGAATCAACTTAACAGGAGAACAGACCATGACACAGAATAAAGTACTGACTATCGCGCTTGGCACCGCCTTTGCCGCGACCCTCGTTGCCTCCCCCGCCTTGCGCGCCGCGGACAACCCCTTTGAAATGGAATCCATCAAGAATGGCTTTCAGGTAGCGGACAAGAAAGAAGGCGCCTGCGGCGGTGACAAGGCCAAAGAGGGTGCTTGCGGCGGCGACAAGAAGAAAGAAGGCGCTTGCGGCGGCGACAAGGCCAAGGAGGGTGCCTGCGGCGGCGACAAGGCCAAGGAAGGGGCCAGTGGCGGTGACAAGAAGAAAGAGGGTGCGTGTGGTGGCGACAAGGCCAAGGAAGGGGCCTGCGGCGGCGACAAAGGTAAGTAGGATTGACCGGACTCCGGAACAACCCCGCGGGCGTGCATGGCGCGGGCTTGGGTCTGCGGCGGGAGTTGATCTCCTCGCTCAAAGCCGGAGTCCCCGCCCCCATCCAGTTTTTCGAGCTTGCCCCGGAAAACTGGATGGACATGGGCGGGTCGAGTGCCAAGGATTTGCGCTTCTTCAGCGAGCGCTATCCTTTAGCTTGCCACGGACTGTCGCTGTCTCTCGGCGGTCCGCAACCGCTCAACGAAGTGTTTCTCACGCGCGTGAAAAAATTCTTGCGCGAGCACGACATCGCCTTTTATTCCGAACACCTCGCTTACACCACCGACGAGGGCTATCTCTACGACCTGTTGCCGGTCCCGTTCACCTGCGAAGCGGTGCACTACACCGCCAATCGCATCAAGCGCACGCAAGATATTCTCGAACGGCGCATCGCCTTGGAGAATGCTTCCTACTACGTCGAAGCGCCCATCAACGAGATGAGCGAACTGGAGTTCGTCAACGCAGTGCTGCGCGAGGCGGACTGCTGGCTGCACCTAGACGTGAACAACGTCTACGTGAATAGCGTGAATCACCGTTTCGATCCCCTCACCTTTCTACACGGCCTGCCGGTGGAGCGGGTGGTCTACTTGCACATGGCCGGCCACTACCAAGAGGCGAAAGATCTCCTGGTGGATACGCACGGCGCCGGCGTGATCGATCCGGTGTGGTCGCTCCTCGATGCCGCCTACGGCCTATTCGGCGCTAAACCCACGCTCTTGGAGCGGGACTACAACATCCCACCCTTGGCGGATCTGGTCTTGGAAGTGGAGCGCATCGCCCAATTACAGCGTCCCTATGCCGAAGTCCGCAACGCATCTTGAGAAGGCGTCTTTTCAGCGCTATCAAGCAGACTTCACGGCGCACATTCGCGATCCCAAGTCCCATCCACGGCCAGCAGGCGCCAGCGCGCGCCGGATGCGCGTCTACAACGACCTGCTGTTCAACAACGTGGAGGGCTTTTTACTCGCGTGCTTTCCCATTACGCGCAAAATATTGGGCGTGAGACGCTGGACCAAGCTGGCCCGTGAGTTCTTCGCCACCCACCAGTGCCCATCGCCGCTCTTTCGCCAGATACCGGAAGA
>JBKKAO010000216.1:0-4234 GCA_046714645.1 Burkholderiales bacterium
GTGCCGCCTTGTCCTGGCCAACTGGTAGATAGAGATTGAGGCGCTGCGCCGCATGCGAACCATAGGGTAGGCCGAGAAAGAAATCATCCTCGGCAAACACGGCAAACGCCATAACCCACCACAACAAAGCCAGAAAGGTTCCGGCTTAGACGTGGCGCCATTGCCAGAATGCAGCCCCCAGGTCTTTCATGCGAGAAGATCGATCGCTTCCCCCAGAGCGGGGTAGGGAACTTCGGCACGCGAATCGCGCAACGCGTTGACAATCGGTACATTGCCCGCTGGTAGGGCGTCGCGCCCGCTCGTGGTGACCTTACGAGTAAACAGTCCGCGTTCCTGGTAGTGCGAGTCTTTCAGTGTGTCACCGACATTGCGCACGAGGTTGCAGCAAGCATCCTTTCCTTCGAAACGCTTCAACCAACCGGCCGCGGATCGTTTCGAAATGAGTTCCGCGACGGCACGCAGGGTGGCTTGGGCGTCCTTTCCGTCGTCGCGTAAGCTGGCGGGGAGTTCGATCACTTCGCAGAATACGCTCCAGAAACGATCCTCCAGCGGCGCGGCTGCGAGGAATTGGTCATCCGCCGTGCGATAGACCTGATAACGCGGGCTTCCCCCGGAAAGCATCTCCCGCCCTGGCCGCGGCCACTCGCCCGTAAGGCTCCCGGCACCCATGGCCCAATACATAAACGGGAATAGGCCGTCGGTCATGGAGATATCGATGTGACAGCCGGCCCGCGTGCTCTCACGCTGGCGTAGGGCGAGCAAGATGTTCATAACCGCCGGGTAGGCGCCTCCCGCGATATCGGCGACCAGCGCGGAGGGTACGACGGGTGCCCCGTCTCGGCCCGCCGCGATGCCGAGCATACCGGTGTCGGCTTGGTAGTTCAGGTCATGGGCAGCAAGGGGGGATTTGGAGCCATGCTGTCCGTAGCCGGTGATGGAGCAGTAGATCAATCGTGGGTTGATCTCCCGCAGTGCCTCGTAACCGAGGCTCAGACGGGCCATGACACCCGGACGAAACTGTTCGACCAGAACATCCGCGCTCTCCAGCAGGGGACGCAATCGCGCCTTGGCGGCGGGAGATTTCAGATCGATTGCCACGGAACGCTTTCCCCGGTTGAGCATAGCGAATGGCACGCTGGTGTCCCCAAAGCTCGGTTCATACTTGCGCAAATCTTCTCCCTCCGGACGTTCGACCTTGATCACCTCCGCGCCGGCTTCCACCAAGAGCAGGGTAGCCATGGGGCCAGGAAGCAAGGTGCTGAAGTCCAGAACGCGAATGCCTGAGAGGGGGAGCATGTAAAAGGCCCGTCAACAATGTAGAGGAGGCCGATTCTAAGAGCAAATTCTTGAGCGGGCTTCTAAAGTAACGGGGGGTGGCGTCGAAAAACAACTACCAGTTTATTAGCCCCGGTCCCAGGCGAGCCATACGGGACCGGTTACAGGCGCTCCCCGTTTGGTACCACGTTCCGAATTGATGTCATGTCCAGGTTGTTCGAGAGCCTTCGCTGTGTGCCCTTAGCGCACAAGATTCTGATCATCAACGGTGTGGTGGTCCTCGCCTGCGGGCTCCTCACGCTAGGGATGATGGTGACGGATCAGTACCGAGCCGCGCGCGCTCAGTGGATGAATGGCGCGCAACTCGCGACCAGCCTCGCTGGGCCGGGATTGGCCGACGCCATCCGGGCCGAGAAGCCGTCGGACGCCAGGGCGGTGCTCAACTCCTTGCTAGCGGGGCCTAACGTTCTAGGCGCGGCGGTGTTTAACGCTCGCAAAGAGTCGTTGGTGAGTTCTGGCTACTCCCTTGAGTTTCCTCGAATACTGGGCGCGGAAGGCGCCGATGCGGCCACGACGGTGACCGGCGACCTCGAATCGCATGCATCCCTTACCCATAACGGCAAACTCCTGGGCACCCTGGTGATACGGGCGGATGAGCGCGGTCTTTACCGCCAGGTCATCGAAGATGCTTATCCGCTTCTCGCCATGGCGGCATCGGGTGTTGCCGTATTGATGCTGATGCTGTGGATGCTCATCCCCATGGCGCTACGCAGGCTACGCCACCTAGCCGGCGTGATAGGAGCCGTTGCGCGCGACGGGGATTACACCGTGAGAGCACAGGTGCGGGGCACGGACGAGATCGGACAGCTCGCGCGCGCGTTCAACAGCATGCTCGATCAGATTCAGGCCCGCGATGAGAAGCTGCACCGGGAACTCTCGGAGCGGCGGCGCGCGCAAAAGCAGACCGCCTACGTGGCGAATCACGACCCTGTTACCGGCTTGCCCAACCGGCGATTCTTTGCCGACGCGCTCAGACATGCATTGGCGAATAGAAAAGACGTTGCGCAGCACCTCGCCGTGATGATCGTCGACATCGACCATTTCAAGGGCATCAATGATTCCTTAGGGCATGCCGCCGGGGATCATTTATTGGCCGAACTGGGAAACCGCCTACGCCGGGAGGTGCGCGAAGGAGATTTCGTGTGCCGCTTGGGCGGGGACGAATTTGGCGTGGTGCTCGATTCGGTGGCAAACCAATGGCAAGCCACGGAGCTGGGTGACCGGGTGATGCAAGCCATACTCAAACCCTTTGTCTTGGAGGGTAGGGAAGTGTCCGTTGGGTCCAGCGCCGGTATCGCGTTTGCCCTCAAGGAAACCAGTGCCGAGGAGTTACTTCGCAACGCCGAAACCGCCCTGCATGAAGCCAAGGCCTCAGGTAAAGGAACGCTCCGCCTGTTCCGCGCCTATATGAGCGACCGGGTGCAGCAGCGGCTGAGCCTGGAACAGGCATTGAAGAAAGCGCTGGAACAAGAACAATTCACCTTGCACTACCAGCCGCAAGTGGACACCGTGACGGGAGGGCTCTTGAGTGTGGAAGCCTTGGTTCGATGGCGCCATCCCAAGCTTGGGAACATTCCTCCGGCTCAATTCATTCCCTTGGCCGAGGAAACCGGAATCATCATTGCGCTGGGTACTTGGGTCATGGAGCGGGCGAGCGCGGACGCGCGGGCGTGGCAGGCCCAAGGCTTGAGCGGGGTCGCCGTGTCGGTCAACGTATCGGCCCGGCAATTCCTCGAAGCTCAGTTTGTAGCCACGGTGCTGAGAACTCTCAGGCAGGCGAATCTGAGAGGCGATTTGCTCGAACTCGAATTTACCGAAAGCATGCTCTTCGACCGCGCCGGTGCGCACGGCATCGAGCTGGTTGCGCTAAGAGACCAAGGTGTGTCCTTGGCCATCGACGATTTTGGCACGGGCTATTCGTCCATGGCCTATCTCAAGCGCTTTCCGGTGCAGCGTCTGAAGATTGACCGGAGTTTCATCAAAAACATCCCCTACGAGAGCGACGACATGGCCATTGCCAGCGCCGTGATTGCCCTGGGTCACAAGATGGGACTGGAAGTGGTAGCGGAAGGCGTGGAGACGCTGGCTCAATACGAATACCTGAAGCAGCAAGCCTGCGACCGGATTCAAGGCTATCTTTTCTCCAAACCCTTGAGCTTGGAAGATCTGCTTGCCAAGTACGCTATGCACGACACGCCCTCCGAGGACGAGCCCCAAGCGCAAGAACCGGAGTTGGTTTTCGCGCGGTAGCTTGCGCTTAGCGATACTGCTCGGCGTTAGCGGCCAAGAAGGATATCGCCGCGGCGGTCTGTTTGAGGGCTGGCAGTACTTCTTGCAGGAGTTTTTGCATCGGCCAGCGCGACGCATGCGTACCGATGTTGAGCGCCGCGATGACCCTCCCGTCCGCATCCGTGATGGCCGCCGCGATAGAGCGTAGTCCGATTTCCAGCTCTTGATCCACCAGCGCCCAGCCTTGTTTTCGGACCGTCTCCAATTCTTTGAGCAGTGCCGGCGTGTCGTTGATGGTCTTGCCGGTATAGGCGGGAAGAGACGGCGCGGACTTGAGCGCGAGGTTCAGTTGCTCGTCGGATAGTCCGGCCAGCAGTACGCGGCCCATGGAGGTGGCGAAGGCGGGCAGCCGCGTCCCCAGCCCGAGATTGATGGACATGATGCGAGCCGCCGTGGGCACTCTTGCCACGTACACGATTTCCATCCCATCGAGCACGGCGGCGGAACACGACTCGTGCACCTTCTCCACGAGTTCAACCATCAGGGGTTGCGCCATCTGCCAAAGGTTTTGCGCGTAGAGATAGGCGAAACCCAAGCGTAAGACCCTGGGCCTCAGGGAAAAACGCTTCCCGTCGAATCCTGCGTAGCCCAGTTCCACTAGAGTGAGCAA
>JBKKAO010000217.1:0-2948 GCA_046714645.1 Burkholderiales bacterium
ATCGTACGATGCCCGCATTCAGCTGGGTTGAATCGTGGAATGCAAAACCGCTCCAGATGTGGCTTCCGTCGGCATTCTATGGAGAGCATCGACGCCAAGCGGTTGGGCGTAATCAAGATCGACGCCAGCGCCAAGGCCATCCACCCATCCACCTTCACTCGAGAAGAACTCACTCATCGACCCGAGTGATTCAAGTGATTCAAAAATGATTCAAACCAGACACACCTTCAAACCGAGTGGACCAGACAAATTGCGCATAGAGGAGAGCCATGTTCAGCCGGCCGCACGCACCGCCCGCGTCAGAGAAATATTTCGGGATTTGGATCAGCCTTCCAGAACTACCGTAGCAACGAGCGATTCTCCCGATATCCAGACGCTCCGCAGCCGCCATGGACGGGTGGGTCATCCCAGCTCCGGCACCTTGCGCCAGCACGTAGCAGGCGCGTCCCTCCGGTGACCCTGAAGCAGCCCGGAAACGCTTATCGCGTCTTCGATTGCAAGCGTGACGGGCTGCGGATTCGCGCAAGTCATCGAGACGATGAAGTTCCGCAGCGTATCAGCGTGTGGGCGTACGCCGGCGCCGTGGGCTCGTGCATGAAATACACGTAGGTCTCGCGCCATCCGGTGGCCGCGAGCCGGTCCGCCCACTGCCGCAAATCGTCATCCGAGTACGTTTCGAGCCGTAGGCGGACGTAGCCCCATGGGGCCGTTTCCACCAAAGGCGGAGGCGCATTGCCTTCGCGCTCGGAAAGGCACAGGGCCGCCCCGGCGCGCTTGAGGGCGTCGTAGACGTCGTCGGCAAACCAGCTTTCGTTGCGAAATTCGAACGCGGCGCCATGTTCGTCGGGGAGTAGGCGCAGAAAATCGCCGAGGCGGGACAGGTCCTTCTTCAGGTTCGGCGGCAGCTGGAAGAGCACCGGGCCGCGCTTGGCACCGAGGGCCGCGAGGTTGCCGTAGAGAAAGCCCACCGCCTCAGCCGCCAACTCCGCCTTCAGCCGCGCTATGTGCGTGATCCTGCGCGAGGCCTTGATGGCGAACCGGAAATCCTCCGGCGTCGAACCTGCCCAGCTCTCGAGCACGGACACCTTCGGCATTCGATAGAAGGTGTTGTTGATCTCGACCGTAGGCAGCCGTTCGGCATACCAGGCCAGCATGTCTTCCGGCTTCATCTTCTCGGGATAGAAGCTTCCCTTCCATTCCTTGAAGGAATAGCCGCTCGCACCCACCAGAAGCCTCGAAGCCGTCATGGTCCGCCGGAGTATATCTGGAATGCTTCTAAGGCTGACAGGCCCTAAAATCCCGACATGGCGAAAAACAACCTGAGCGAATATTCCGCCAAGCGTACCTTCGCGGTTACGCCCGAACCGGCGCCGGCACTGGCCGAGGGGCGCAGCGGGCCGCTGCTGTTCGTCGTCCAGCAACATTCCGCCCGGCGGCTGCACTACGACTTTCGGCTCGAATGCGACGGTGTGCTCAAGTCCTGGGCGGTGCCCAAGGGTCCCTCACTCGATCGCAGCGAAAAGCGCCTCGCCGTGCAGACCGAGGATCACCCGTACGACTACGCATCGTTCGAGGGCGTGATCCCACCCGGGCAGTATGGCGCGGGAGAGGTGATCGTCTGGGATTGCGGCGTTTACTCGCCCGATGAAGGGGGCAAGACTCGGTTCCACGACCGCAAGCAGGCCGAGCATGAGGTCCGCGCAGGCTTGGAAAAAGGCAAGCTGAGCTTCCAATTGCGCGGCGAGAAGCTGAAGGGTTCTTTCGCCTTAGTGCGCACCAAGGACCGCAAGCAGTGGCTGCTGATCAAGCACAAGGACCGGTTCGTGACGCTCACACCGGTCACCGCGCAGAACCGCTCGGTTCTCTGCGGAGCGGCGGTCGAGGATCTCAAGATCGTGCCCGCGCACCGGATTGCCGCATCGCGGCTCATTGCCTCGGGTGAGATCGAAGCGATGCCGGCCAAGCTCGCCCCGATGCTCGCCGAGACGGGCGACTCCGTCTTCAACTTGCGATTCCCCGCGGCTTGCCGCGGGGAAGGGTTTTGGGGTTAGAGGGGTAGGAGTTTTCTAGAATGGTGGGATGGCGAAAGAGGTTGTTCATAAGGCGAGTCATTGTGCGTGGCAGATTCATTATCACATCGTGTTTCCGGTGAAGTACCGGCGTGCGTTATTGGATGAGGAGGTGGTAAAGATTATTACGGAGACGGCGGTGGAGATCAGCGAGCGCTACGACATGGAGTGTGAGCGGATCGGATGCGATCGAGACCACATCCACTTACTGTGTTCGGCGCATCCGAAGGTAGCGCCGGGGCAGATAGTGAGGGTGTTCAAGAGCATCACGGCACGTGAGATATTTCGGCGCAAGCCCAGTGTGAAGCGCGCGTTGTGGGGTGGGGAGTTTTGGACCGATGGCTACTATGTGGCCACCGTTGGTGAAGGGGGAAGTTGGGAGGTTATTGAGAGGTATGTCCGGAATCAAGGCAAGCCGAAGGAAGACCTACGGCAGTTGAAGCTTTTCTAATACCCCGCGCTCTTGGCGCGGGGTTCTTTATTCGTGCGGACTGGATGTGGGAGCCGAAACTCGACGGCTATCGCGTGCTCGCCTTCATCGACGAGCGGGGCGTCAAGCTGCGCTCGCGTAGAGGACTCGAGTTGGCCGGCGACTTCCCCCAGCTCGCCGCGGAGCTCGGCCAACAGGGCGCGAGCGGCATGGTGCTAGACGGGGAGATCGTTGCTTTCGATGCGCACGGCAAGCCATCATTCGCGGCGCTCCAGGCGCGCGCCAAGCTGAAGACGCAGCCGGAGCGCACGGCGGCCGATCGGAGCACTCCCGTGGCTTTCTACTGCTTCGACTTGCTGCATTTCGCGGGGATCAATTTGCGCGAAGCGCCCTACAGGGATCGGCGGCGCTACCTCGCCCAGTGCCTGCTGCCTTCCCCCCTGGTGCAA
>JBKKAO010000218.1:0-4221 GCA_046714645.1 Burkholderiales bacterium
GGCAATGGAGTTACCCATTAGCCGGCTCCGGTCAACCACACGTCGCGACCCTGGCGTGGGAAGCGCGCCTGCACTCTAGCAGTGAAATTGCTGCTGGTTAGTCCGGCCAGACCTCCGTGATCTTGGCCTTCAGCAGCTTCGACACCGGACAGCCAATCTTGGCCTTGTTCGCGATTTCCTCGAACTTCGCATTGTCCACACCCGGTATTTTTGCCACCACGTTCAGGTGGCTCGCAGTGATCTCGAAGCCGTCGCCGACCTTGTCGAGCGTCACTGCGTCAACTTTTTCGTCCTTATCCCCTTCTCAACCCGCCTTAGCCCAGAACATGCACCAGCCGTCGGGGCTGACCTGGCCCTCCACCACCTTGCAGGTGTTGGACCCGGCAACGAAGTTTAGGCAGTTGCCGCACTTCTGGTCCCCCTTGGGCTGACCCTGGTACTGCGCCTGCGCTTGGCTCGGTTTACGGCTCTCTGCCGGGCCGGGTGGAGTCTCACTCGTGGGAGGTGGGCTGGCTGGCGTTTCCGCCGAGCTCTCCTCTTGCTTTGCTTTGCACCCCCAGAGCATCACGGTATAACCCGCGACGAGCGCGCCGCGCAGTACCATTCTACGTTGGGAAACATGAGCTTTCATCATTCACTCTCCTTTGGCTAACTAGCGGTCCGCCGCGCTTTCGCTGAGGGTTTTGGTGGATCCTCACATGCGAGACGATTCGCGGTTCCGTTGCAAATGGGCTCGTGTAGGATGGTGCATTCTACCTCCCGGAGGCGGAGGGGCTCCGGATTTTGGGACACTGAGATAATCGATAGCCGATAACCATGAGGAGCAAAACCATGAGCAAGAGAAGACCACGGCGGAGATTGACGGCGAAGTTCAAAGCGCGAGTCGCGTTTGCAGCAATCACGGGTCACAAGACACTCACCGGGCTGTCGGAGCATTTCGAGGTCCACGCCAATCAGATCATCGCCGCCTACAACGTGGTGTCGCGCGTTCCAATCGCGATGCGGATCTATTGAATGCCCGTAACCCAGGACCAGGCCGCGCGGCGCTTCTGTTTCTTGTTGCTCATCGCCAGCACGGCGCTCGTCGGCGCGGTGGTGTGGCCGTTGGCGAGCGCGCTGTTCATCGCCGGCGTCCTGGCGGTGGTTTTGGCGCCGCTGGAGAACTACCTGAGCGCAAGGCTGGGCGGCCGGCGCGGCCTTGCGTCGGGGATCCTCGTGCTGGCGGTGCTGTTCCTGCTGATCGGCCCGCTCATCGGCCTGACCACGTTTCTGGTGACCGAAGCCACCGAAGGCGCGAAATTCATTCTCGACACTGCGCGCAGCGAAGGGGTGAGCGGTCTTGTGGACAGGCTGCCGGGTCCGCTGGACGCGTGGGCCACCAGCGTTCTCGCGCGCCTCGGCGACCTCGGCCAGCTCCTCGAGAGGCAGGTCAGCGAACGAGGTGCCAAAGCGGCTTCCGCCATCGCAAGCGTGCTGGCGGCGGCGGGCTCCTTCGCCTTCGAGCTTGTCATGATGCTGATCGCTCTTTTTTTTATCCTCGTGCACGGCGGCGAGTTCCTCGCTTGGCTGGACAGCGCGTCTCCGCTGCGCCCGGGACAGACGCGCGAGCTCTACGAGGAGTTCAAGAAAGTGTCCTACGCGGTTATCGTCGCGACACTGGTCACGGTTCTCGTCCAGGCGATCGTCGCGCTCGTGGGTTACCTCATCGCCAAAGTGCCGCATCCGATCTTCTTCGCCACCGACACCTTTTTCGTCGGCATGATTCCGGCGATTGGTGCCGCCGGCGTCTGCCTGTTCGCGGCGCTTATCCTGCTCATCACCGGCCATCCCTACATGGCGCTGTTCCTGGCGATCTGGGGCATGGTGGTCGTAGGCCTGATCGACAACGTGGTGAAGCCGTTCCTGATCAAGGGCGACCTGGAAATGGGCGGCGCCGTGGTGTTTTTCGCGCTGATCGGGGGGATCGCCGCGTTCGGCATGGTCGGCGTGCTGATCGGCCCCTTGGCGGTGGCCTCCTTCCTCGCGCTGTTGCGGATGTACCAGCGGGACTTCGAGCCCCGTACCTAAGT
Source organism: Burkholderiales bacterium (assembly GCA_046714645.1). Classification (GTDB taxonomy): domain Bacteria; phylum Pseudomonadota; class Gammaproteobacteria; order Burkholderiales; family SHXO01; genus SHXO01. The sequence continues at coordinate 2,070 of JBKKAO010000218.1, forward strand.
ACCCCGTTTCATAAATGCACACTCGTATTATTCAGGCAGCAATTTTTTGGATCCGACTTTCGGCGTAGCGGTTTCTGCTCTTGCTATGGCGGCACCCATCTCGGAGCGTCGTAGTCCGAGAAAAACACAAGCTATCCGCCGCGCTGCCAAAGATTTTTGGCAACCAAGCAGTGAACGCTCTTGCGATCCTCATCCATGGAGCCCACGCGCGCGTCCATGGCCAGGCTGGCAAGGGCGTAGGCGTCCAGGCGCGAGAGTCCGCGCTTTGAAGCAAGCAGATCGATCATGGCGGAGGCGGCCTCGTCCATGGCCTTTTGCAGATCCGGCGAAGAAGCCGTCGTGACGTAGTTGCGCTGGGACTCACGAGTGGGGTGAGCGGCGAAGCGAACTTTTTCCCCGCGCTTGGAGATGCGCGCATAGACGCCTTTGACCTGGTTCACCACTTCGGCGATGCGCACATCGGCCACGCTCGGTAAGAGCTGTTCCGCTTGCGAGACAGTAATCTTTCGTTGCTCGGCAAGGAAATTGACGGCCTCGAACTGCATGATCGTTAATGCTCGATTCAGATCTCGATCCATGCCGGCGATGATCCAGTGATCCGGAGTTTCGATACGCGGCCATCGCAAAGACCGTCCCTTGAGGACTTCCACGGTGAGGCTGAGTTCGCTGAAGGCCGTCTCGATGGCCGTGAGATTGATCTCGCCATTGCCTTGCGCGGCGTGGGAGTCGCCCGACCAAAGCAACGCGCCTTCGACGAATACGGGAACAAAGAGCGTGGTGCCTTCGGTCAGTTCGCGTATGTCCATGTTGCCACCGAAGGGTCCGGGCGGAACCGTGCTGTACTGTCCGGGTTCGGCGCGCGCTACGCCGAGGATTCCTGGAAAAGGCCGCAGCGGTATTTCGATGTCCGGCGAGAACTGCGTGGTCATTGCGCGCAAGTCGAAATAGAAGTAGCGTACTTGCCCCTCGGGAAACTGATCGGGGAATTGTCCGAGCTTTAGCGCGCCGGGTAAGTTCCAATTCGCGCCGTAGCTACGCGGAACGATCCGGTTGATGCGGATCTTAAGTACGTCCCCCGCTGCGGCGCCCTCGACATAAATCGGACCAGTGATCGTGTGCGGGCCTCTGCCGGGATTGTCCACGCGCAGCTTGGTGATTTGCTCGATGCTTACTCCAGGAAGGATCTGGTTGCCCGCCGCCATCATGGTCTCCATCACCACGGTGTCGCCGGATTGAATGGAGAGCACAGGCGCTTGAGCGTTATCGAACCAACCCCACTGGGTGGTGTCGGGGGTGGCCGGGAGAATGTGGACTCGCCCGACGCGTTGAGCCTGCGAGCGTTGCTTCAACAATGCGAAGGCTTCGAGGTCGCGTGGAAGCGCGACCACCGGCAAGGGAAGCGCGGAAAGCGCTATGAAACTCGCGAGAAATTTTCGGCGCGGAGGGGTTTGCACAGTAAATCTCCTTGGGATATTTCCGTTGGGTCGGGGGCTGTCTCGCTGGGTCAAAATGTTAGTGGATGTTTTGGCCAACCCTTCGACAAGTGCCCCATTACGACTTTCTCCAGATCGCGATTCAAAACTCTACCCCCTCATACACGGCTGCCGTGTCGAGAAATGCTGCTAGGCTACTCAATTGAATGACCCCTTCCCGGTGCTCGGACATCGTCCATGGGCCGGAGTCTTGGCGGCGAAATACTTCGACGAAGGGACCACGTGAGGAGACGAGCACATACTCCGAGAACGCCGGAATGTGTTTGTAGACGTCGAACTTTTCTCCACGATCGAATCTTTCGGTGGATTCCGAAAGAACTTCCACGATCAGACAAGGTTCTCGAAACACGCTCGCGTCCGCGGGATCCTTCGACTGATCCGCCGGCGAGCAGGTGACCGCGACATCTGGGTAAAAGTAGGCGTTGCGAGTACGAACGTGTAGCCGAACGTCGGTCATGTAGACATGGCAAGGCCTGCCCCTCAACTGTTGGCGAAGAGCCACTACGACATTCTGGCAAATTTCATTGTGTACCCGGCTTCCTCCCGCCATTGCCTCCACGGCATGGCCCTGCCAGGCATATAGGACGCCATCGAGGTATTCGTGCTTTTTGGCGGCTTTCTCCTCCAGCGCTAGATATTCATCTGGTGCAATCCAGGCC
>JBKKAO010000219.1:0-4424 GCA_046714645.1 Burkholderiales bacterium
TCACCACCAGCAATGGAATGCCGAAGAACAGCAGCAGCACCAGCAGCAGGGGGGCGACCTGGAGATAAGACGTTAGGCTGGGCGAGACTTTCATGGGGAATGTCGCTTGTTCTTGTGATAGCCGGGAGATCAGGAGAGGCGTGAGGCGAGAGGCGTGAGGCGCGCCCCTTCCCCCGCGCACGGGGGAAGGGGAATTCCAACCCCCAGCCCCCAGTCCCTAGTCCCCGAATTTCAGGACGCCAAGAACTCATTCCACTTCTTGACCATGTACTGGTTTTCGTCCATCAGGGTGTTCCAGCAAGCCACTTTGCCCATGCGTTCCCAGAAGGACCCACCGTCACGCACGGAACCGGCTTTTTCCATGACGCTGCCGTAGGGGTCTTTGATGTCGCCCTTGGCCGCCTTGCCTTCGTACCAATAACCGTACTCGTCTTCACTCATGAACTTCTTGGCGGTCTCCGGGATCGAGCTGTAATAGCCCTGCTTGGCGATGAAGCCCGCCTGCCATCCCGACATATACCAATTGAGGTATTCGTAGGCCGCGTCGAGTTGAAGGCCCTTGAGGTGGGCCATGGGGGCAATACAACTTCCCCATGCGCGATAACCTTCCTTCAAGGGTGCGTAGTAGCAGGGAATGCCGCGGGAGCGCACCGCCGTGACCGCAGGTGACCACATGGACTGAACGATGGTTTCGCCCGCCGCCATCAGGTTGACGGACTCGTCGAAGGTCGCCCACATGGCGCGGAATTGACCTGCTTTCTTCGCCGCCTTGAGGATCTCGATGGTCTTATCGATTTCCGCCTTGGTCATGTTGCCCTTGTCGCCGTACTTGATGTCGCCGCGCGCTTCGATGGCCATGGCGGCATCCATGATGCCGATACCCGGCACGGAGACGATGGCGGTCTTGCCCTTCCACTCGGGGTTGAGCAGCTCGGACCAGCTCTCGATCTTGCGCTTCACCATGTCGGGACGAATGCCCAAGGTGTCGGCGTTGTAAACGGTAGGAATGCCCGTGGCCCATTTGGTCGGGCCCTTGGCGAACTCCTTGGCACCGGGTCCGTTTACGTACTGCACTTCATAGGGCAGGACGCCCTGGGTGGAAACCTTTCTGCCGTCGGGATAGGTACCCTTGGTAAAGATCGGCACGACCTTGTCCCACAACTTGATCTTCTTCTCCACGTCCATGGGCTGAAGCGTTCCGCGCTTGATCAGGTGGTGCTGGAAAAAGTACTCGATATCCGCGATATCGATGGTCTGGGGTTGCGTGACCAAGCGGTTCAACAGGGCAGAATGGTCAGCGGTCTGCATCTCCACCTTGAAGCCCAAGTCCTTGGTGGCCTGGTCCGCGATGTCCTTGATAGCGGAATAGGAACCGCCGACCTGCACCAGCTTGACATCCTTGATGTTCTGCGACCACACCAATGGGAACCCGGTAATGGTGCCCGAGCCCGCCGCCGCGCCTGTTACGGCACCTGCCGTCTTCAGGAACCGGCGCCGGCTCGCGTTTGGTTTGGAATCCTGCGCAACCGCTGTATAGGTAATACGATCCTTCAATGCCACGGCGACCTCCTGTTGATGAAAAAAGCTGCGAAGTCTAAGTCGCGAGTTTCAAGTCGCAAGTTTCAAGTCGCGAGTCTAGGTCGCGAGTTTCAAGTCGCGAGTTTAGGTCGATATCATCTTCTTCTCGATGCCGACCCCTGCGGCAACCGCCCGTTCGTACTCCAACGGAATAGTGGCCGAATCCTGTAAAGCGAAGACAGTGGGGAGATCGTACTTCTCACGGTTGCGCTCCCGAATGGAGACCCATTTGCAGGCGGCGGCCTCCGGCTCTTCGATGTAGGAAGGCATGGCCCCCATTCGCCGGGGTACTTGTCCAGAACAATGTGTCCCTTCGGGTCCATGTAGAAGCGCCCTTCGCCGTGCATCCGGTAGGCTTGCTCCACACATCCGTTGTATTCCGCCGGGGTAAGCAGCCCCATCATCTCGGTGCGGCTCAAGATGAGCGTTTTGCGGTTACGCCAACTCTCCATGGTCTCCTTCCGACTTTCTAGGCAGCCTCGCTAGCCTCAAAGAGTAGACGTACCGGGCGGGAGCGTCAACGACCTTTCGGAGGACTTTTCGCGGCGTTCTCCCTAATGGCGCCTTCGCCGAATGATGCGGCGGGTAATCGGGTTTAAGCGCTAAACTAGATCGCGATCTTTCACTTGAGGAGGAGACGATGGCAAAAGAAATTCTGTGCGGTTTCGGCGTGGACGTTGACGCGGTAGCGGGATGGCTGGGTTCCTATGGCGGAGAAGACTCCCCCGACGATATCTCGCGCGGCATGTTCTCAGGCGAGGTGGGCTCCCCCAGGTTGTTGAAGCTCTTCGACCGCTTCGGCATCAAGACCACCTGGTTCATCCCCGGTCACTCCATAGAGACCTTTCCCGAGCAGATGGCAGCGGTGGCCAAGGCCGGCCATGAGGTCGGCATCCACGGCTATTCCCACGAGAATCCCATCGCCATGACCCGGTCGCAGGAAACCGAGGTGCTCGACAAGTGTATCGAGTTGATCACCAAGCTTCAGGGCAAACGGCCCACCGGCTACGTGGCCCCCTGGTGGGAGTTCAGCACCGTCACCAACGAACTTCTCCTCGAACGCGGCATCAAGTACGACCACTCCCTGATGCATCACGACTGCGTGCCCTATTACGTGAGAGTGGGCGATTCCTGGACCACGATCGATTACTCCAAGAAACCCAGCGATTGGATGGTGCCCTTGAAGCGCGGCGTAGAAACCGACTTGATCGAGATCCCCGCCAGTTGGTACCTGGACGACCTACCGCCCATGATGTTCATCAAGAAAGCGCCCAACAGCCACGGCTTCGTCAACCCGCGCCACCTGGAAGAAATGTGGCGCGACCAGTTCGATTGGATCTATCGCGAGTACGAGTACGCTGTATTCCCGATGACCATCCACCCGGATGTGGGCGGACGCCCGCAAGTGCTGATGATGTTCGAGCGCTTGATGAACCACATGATGCGGCATCCCGGTGTGAAGTTCGTCACCATGAACGAAATGGCGGACGATTTCGCCCGCCGCTCTCCACGCAAAAAGTGACTTAGGCTCCCTCCCTTGCGCCACGCGCGGGGGAGGTTGGGGTGGGGGCAAACGAGTACGGTGCGTGCCTCCATCCTAACCTTCCCCAGCAAGCAGGGGCAGGAACCTCGCTCCTCCCACCTCCCACCTCCATCCTCCCACCTCCCGCTCCCTCCTCCCCGAAAAATGTGCGGCCTGTGCGGCATTCTCGGCAGTCAAGACCATTGGACCGACGCCATCGCGCGCGACGGCGTCTACACACGCAATCACTCGCCGCAAGCGCGCCGGCGTGAACGCGCCAACCGCATCCGGGTCGCCAACCGCGCCTTGAAAATCTACGGTCTCGAGCTGGAAGACTGGCAATCCAATTCGTACATCCTGCGCACCGTCACGGGAAAAAGCGAAATTTTCGACAGCCTGAACCATCTCTGGCCCATGGCGGAGAAATTGTCCGGACGCGCCTGTGACCCCTTGGACGACGCATTCCTCGATCGGATCGAACCGCGCGCATGAACCAAGCAGTGCCGCTACGCACAACGGTCAACGTACTCACCGGATTTCTGGGTTCGGGCAAGACCACCCTCCTCCAGCGCTTGCTGAAATCCCCGCTGCTGCACGACACCGCCGTGCTCATCAATGAATTCGGCGAAGTGGGTCTCGATCATCATCTGCTGGAACAAGTGGACGAGACCACGGTCCTGCTCCAATCGGGCTGCTTGTGCTGCACCATTCGCGGCGACCTCTCCAACGCCATACGCGAGCTTCATTCCAAGCGTGATCGCGGGGTCGTACCGCCCTACTGCCGCTTGGTCATCGAAACCACGGGGCTGGCCGATCCCCTGCCCGTGCTCACTACCATCACCGCAGATCCGGTGCTGTGCCACCACTACCGGCTGGGCAATGTCATCACCACCGTGGATGCGGTGAACGGCCAGGGACATCTCGACCGGCAACCGGAGTCGCTCAAGCAAGCCGCCGTGGCGGATCGCATCGTCATCACCAAGAGCGACTTGGCGGCACGGCAAGAAGTCAATGCGCTCATCGACCGCCTTCGGAGATTCAATCCCTCCGCCGATATCGTCATCGCATCGTTGGTGCAGGACCAAGCCGAGCGCCTGCTCTCACAAGATATCTTCGATGTCACCTCCAAAACCGACGAGGTCCGCCGCTGGTTCTCGCAGGAGCTGGAGAAACTCGAACACGCGGAGCGCCCGCATCATCACGATCCCAACAGGCATGGAGACGATATTCAGTCCTTCTGTCTGGTTTTCGATGAGCCCGTGGATTGGACCGCATTCGGGCTCTGGCTTAGCATGCTGCTCAATCGTCACGGCACCGAAGTGCT
>JBKKAO010000220.1:0-2931 GCA_046714645.1 Burkholderiales bacterium
TGATTGCGCGCGAACGATAAAGTTAGTCTCACCACCGGCTTTCATTTGATCAGCGGCGGATGACCAAGCGCCACCCGCTGGCGCGTCGGCGCGCGCGTGGTTGCCGGCGAGAAAACCTCGTGCTATCGGACTCCAGGGCGTCAAAGGATAGGAATTCCAACCGTATCACGTATCGCGGGAGGGCTCAAGGCGGGGTGTCGGGTTGGCCTGCAGGGACTGGGGAAGCGGTCGGGAGAGGTGCGCGTGCTCGAGAAGGCCGCCGAGTTCGGCGAGATCGGTTATGGGGTCCAGATGGGGCCGAATGCCTACCGCATGATGCAATTGCTCGGGGTGACGAAGGCGCTCGAGCCGCTCGCGGTTTTCCCCGATGCCTTGGTGATGATGGACGCGGTGTCGGGCGAGGAGATTACGCGCATCGCGCTGGGGGAGGTTTTCGTGAGGCGTTACGGCTGCAGGTACTGCTTTATCCAGCGGCGCGACCTGCAAGGCACGCTGTTCGAGGCTTGCAGACAACCCGAGGAGATTGCGCGGGAGGTCTCCAAGGGGCTCGCGAAGTTCGAGTCGCGAGACGACGGCGTGGTGGTGACCTGCGAAGACGGCTCGCAATACTTCGGCGCGGCGCTGGTCGGTGCGGACGGACTATGGTCACCCACGCGCAAGCAGATCGTCAACGACGCACCGCGCGTGGCCGGCCACGTTGCCTACCGCGGCGTGGTCACGGCCGGCAAGATCACCGTCATCTGGTGCGGGCACAACATGCACCTGGTGCAGTACCCATTGCGCGGCGGCACGCTGGTGAACAACGTAGCCTTGCTCGAGAGCCCGAGCTTCCTTCGTGGCGAGAAAGAGTTCGGCGGCGCCGGCGATCGTGTGATTGAGGAGATCCGGCGCATGGGCCAAGAGGCGATGCAAGCGTGGGCAAGCAGGCAAGTTGAGAAGTCCGAGCAAGAGCTTCGTCAAAAGGGAGGAGTATCTGCCTGGCTCACCCCAAGGGAGCAAGACACTGACTTATGGGGGTACGATGCAAGGCGATGTCGCCACGGCGGGACAAAAGCTCTTGGAGTGCGCCACCCAGGCGGGTGCCCACACCCACATCCATGCCGTGGGCGATGGCGCTCAGTGGATAGCCGATCTCTAGCCATCGCGGACTACACGAGCGGCAAGATGGGTCGCTTGTCGTGACGGCGACGGCGCGGTTTCGGAAGGCTCCATGAGTCGCGCGACCTGCGCGAGCACCCTTCAGGAATAGGCGGCGAGCTGGGCTTCGATCATGGCGCGAATGGACTGAGCGTCGGCTGCGCTGCGAAACACGTCAATGTCGCTCAACACAATCTGGGCTCGCGGAGGGCACTTGAATCGGGGTTACTGCACTTGGCATCAGTCGAGTGCCTTGTCGAGAAACATTTGCTTGTCCACCTCGTCCCACACTTTCTTGTAGAGCTCGTCAACCCGGCGTGGATAGTAGACGCCGTCGAAGCGCAGCTTCACCTTGGTCTGACGGGCGCCTTGCTTGACCATGGACAGCGTCAGCCCAGCCCCGCCACCCCGCTCCATCATGGCGCTAAAGTCCATATCCATATCAATGGGCCCCTGCTTGGTCAGCACCGAAGGCGGATAGCCCTTGATTTGCGCATACTGAGCCAGCTCCTCCTTATGCAACGCCTCCTGCTGATCGGGGGCTAGTTGCGGGATGGACGCCGTGAGATATCCCGAGATCCGCTCCATGTTGCTGACCCGGCAGCCGAGGTTGGCAAGTGCCGTGATCATGGAATCGAACACTCGGTCGAACCCCTTATCGAAAACACGGTCACTGATCGCCAGCGCCATCTTGTCGCGCTGCGCGTGCCAGACTGGAAGGTCTGGATTCTTCATCAGCTCCTGCGAGAAATTCACCTTGGCGGTCATCGAAGTCATCGCGTCGTTACTGGAGCCCATCTGTGCGGTCATGGCAGCCATCGGATCGCGCTCACCACCGGACATTCCGCAGCCCGACAGAATCGCAATCGTCCCAACATTGATTATCCATACGCGTATCTTCATGACGATAGTCCCTTAGCAGGAGGTTGAAAAACGTAGCGAGCGCGGCCAAGACAAGGCGCGACAGAACAGTCGTTTTTCAACACCTGGTTAGAATTGGCTGGCGCGGACGGAGTAGTCCTTGACCGTCTTGTCGGTATTGAACTTCACGATTGCGGTGAGTGACCGGAACGACGACGCGGTCGAGGAGGCTCCTTCGCTCTGACCACCGCCCACGCTGCCACCGGCCTGCACATGGCCAAAAGCAACCCCGAGATTTGCCGCCGCCTGCCAATTCTGGGTCTTGCTGGCGACGTCCGTTTGGTTCACCGATCGTTCGTAGACCCATGTTTCGAGTCCGTCGCCATCGATCGTCGAAATATTCGGACCGCCAAACATTTGGATGAGATCCATCTGGGTGGTCTTACCCTTGGTCACCGTCGCCGTGACGGTGCCATAGGAGAGCGCGCTAGCGCTGCTTTGGGTCGGCGGGGCTGCCACCGATTTCGCAAGAGGCGTTGCTGGGGTAGATACGGGTTGACCTTGCGGCGCAGACATGCAGGCCGACACAAGAACCGTTGCGGCGATGACAACGGCCCGCGCGATGTGTCCAATCGGCGGGCGCCTCGCACTTAGACGTCGAGATACTGTGTGATTCATGACATGCTCCCTTGCAAATTTACCCGCATCTTGTTCACCGGTATGGCGGGAAGTTATTGGCAAGTCGTCTGCCCCGCACGGCCCACCTTGCTACTAAATTTAGCGGCACTCCGCCACCATCACAGGCACCCAGCACGATGGTAGCGCTGGATATTAGCAGGCTAAGCTTACCCTTGTTGTTCTCCTTCCCTTGTTGTTCTCCTTCCCGATTGCGGCGATCGAGGAACAGTTTCCTGACGGGCTTCGCGAGCGCTT
>JBKKAO010000221.1:0-11085 GCA_046714645.1 Burkholderiales bacterium
CTCAATCCCTCCCGTCCCAGGGAGGATAAAAACCGGCGGGCGGTCCTTGCCTCCTCGGCGACGAAGTGCTGGAGACAGAGCAGCTTCTCCTGGACCATGCGGGGAAGGTAGCTGTCCGGCCTATCGCCGCCGAGATCGCTCGGAATGAGAAATAGCGTGCCGGTCATTTAGGGCAGTGAGTAGCCGAATCCGCGCAACATCTCGGACAGGCGGATAAGAGGCAGTCCGATCAAGGCGGTGGGGTCGTTGGAATGGATGGCGGACACTAGGGTGATGCCCAGACCCTCCACCTTGGCGCTGCCCGCGCAGTCGTAGGGTTTCTCCGCGCGAAGATAGCGCTCGATCTGTCCATCATCGAACACGCGCATGTTTACGGCGGTGGGCACCACATCACACTCGCACCCGTTTTCAGCCAGACAAACCACGGCCAGAGCGGAATGAAAGAGCACCCTCTGACCGGACATGAGTCGCAGTTGCTGTACCGCCTTCTCGTGGCCACCAGGTTTGTTAAGGCGAGTGCTGTTGACCTCGGCGATCTGATCCGAACCCACGACCACGGCCTCGGGAAACAGCTTCGCGACCGCTCGCGCCTTCTCTTCCGCGAGCCGCAGCGCGGTGTCCCTCGGAGCTTCGTGCGCGGCCTGCGCCTCATCCACGTCCGGCGATCGGGTGTCGAAGGCGATGCCGAGGCGGGACAGCAATTCCCGCCGGTAGCGGGAGGTGGACGCGAGGATCAAGGTACGCGGCATGGATTTGACTGGAATAGACTTTGACAAAATGGGGCTAAGTTCTTATCCTAGCGCGTTTATGTCGGATCCTGAAAGCACTGGACCTGTAATAAGCCCCGTTGAATTCGCCCGCAACCGGTCATGCTTGGCGGGTACTCTTCAGGTTGCGGCGATGACCCGCTTGCTGGAGCAATTGGCTCGGAAAGATGGAAACCTCGATTATGAGGTGCGCGGGGCCTTGACGGAAAGGGGGCACGAATCACTTTCCTTGAAGGTCACCGGAACGCTTTGGTTTAAGTGCCAGCGTTGCCTTGAAGCGGTGCCGGTTGCTATCGATTCGGCGCGGCGTATTGTGTTCACGCAGGACCCGTTGGGTCTGGAGCGGGATTACGAGGACGATGACACCGACGTCGTGGATGTGGTGGACACGATGGATGTGACAGAACTCATCGAGGACGAAGTGCTGCTCAGCATGCCGCAGTCGCCTAAGCATGAGACGGGCGCGTGCGGTACCGCGAAACAGGCGGGGGCAGAGCAACGAATGTCGCCGTTCTCGGTGCTTGCAAAACTCGGACGGCCGCCGTCCGAGCGTTGAATTTTTTAAGAAAAGGAGCAAACCCATGGCTGTTCAACAGAATAAGAAGTCCGCGTCACGGCGAAACATGCGCCGTTCCCACGATGGACATCCCAATCCCCCCGTGGCCGTAGAACCCACCACCGGTGAAGCCCATCTGCGCCACCACATTAGCCCTAACGGCTACTACCGAGGCAAGAAGGTCCTCAAGTCTCGCGAAGAGTAGTGCCCGTATATATCCTCGTGCATCGTGCGCGTGGCTGTGGGGCGCAGGCCCGCCTCCGCGGGGTGTTTTTCGGCGGGTTTTCCATGCCTTCCCAATCGAGGCTTTAGGTGCCCATCACCATCGCTTTGGATTGCATGGGAGGTGATCACGGAATCAAGGTAACCGTCCCCGCTGCTCTGCGTTTCGTCGAGGGGAATCCTGAGGTAAACATCGTGCTGGTCGGCCTGCAGGCGGCCATTGAGCGGGCCCTAGCATCCACTAGCGCCGGCCGGACCCTGCGCATCAAAGTTCGCTCCGCCAGCGAAGTGGTTGAGATGGGGGATAGCCCGGCCGTGGCGCTGCGAGGCAAACGCGATTCTTCCATGCGCGTCGCTTTGGATCTGGTGCGCAGTGGCGAAGCGGATGCCTGCGTCAGCGCGGGCAACACCGGGGCGCTCATGGCGATTTCGCGCTTCGTGCTGAAGATGATGCCTGGCGTCGAGCGGCCCGCCATCGCCTCGCTGCTGCCCACCCAAAAGGGCCGTTGCTGCATGTTGGATCTGGGCGCTAACGTAAATTGCACCCCGGTTCAGTTGCTGCAGTTTGCGGTGATGGGGTCGTCGTTGTTCACCGCAATAGATGGCAACGAGAATCCTACAGTGGGATTGCTCAACATCGGTGAAGAAGAGATCAAGGGTAACGAGATCGCCAAGCTCGCGGGCGAATTGCTGAAGACCAGCGGTTTGAATTACTTCGGCAACGTGGAAGGCGACGACGTTTACAAGGGCACCACTGATGTCGTGGTGTGCGACGGTTTCGTCGGGAATGTCTTTCTCAAGGGCTCGGAGGGACTCGCGCGCATGCTGGCGGTGTATCTGCGGGAAGAGTACCAGCGCACGTTGTGGAATAAGCTCGCGGCCCTATTCTCGCTGCCCGCCATCAATGCCTTTCGCAAGCGCGTGGACCCGCGCCGCTACAACGGTGCTTCACTACTGGGCCTGCGAGGAATCGTGGTGAAAAGCCACGGCTCCGCCGACGTCCTTGCCTTCGAAGTCGCCATCGGCCGGGCCTACGATGAAGCGCGCAACAAGGTTCTGGATCGCATCGCCTCTCACATGCCACAGATGCTGGAGAAAGCCGGTTGATCTATTCCCGCATCGCTGCCACGGGCGGCTATCTTCCGAGCCGTGTCGTGACCAACGACGAGTTGGCGAGCCGGCTCGACACCTCCGATGAGTGGATCAGCGCGCGCACGGGCATTCGCTCGCGCCACTTGGCCGCCGAGGATGAAATGGCCTCCGATTTGGCCCTTGAAGCATCGCGCCAAGCTTTGCAGCGCGCAGGGCTCAAGGCAGAAGAACTCGATCTCATCATCGTCGCCACCACCACGCCCGACATGATTTTTCCGAGCACGGCGTCCATCCTGCAAGCCAAGCTGGGGGCGAGCGGCTGTGCCGCTTTCGATGTGCAAGCCGTATGCAGCGGGTTCGTGTACGCGCTGTCCACGGCGGACCTCTATGTGCGCAGCGGCAAGTGCCGTAACGCACTGGTCGTGGGGGCCGAGTTATATTCGCGCATCCTGGATTGGAACGACCGTTCGACCTGCGTACTGTTCGGGGACGGTGCTGGTGCCGTGGTGCTCACGGCGAGCGCCGTCCCCGGTATCATCGCCACCCGGCTGCACGCGGACGGTCGGTTCGGAAAGGTCTTGTGCGTTCCCGGTTGCGTCGCCCACGGCAAGGTACGCGGCCGGCCATTCGTGGAAATGGACGGTGGGGCCGTATTCAAATTCGCCGTGAAGGTGCTGAGCGATGTCGCCGAAGAAGTCCTGGCCGATGCCTCGCTCAGCGCTTCCGATATTCACTGGCTGGTGCCGCATCAAGCCAATGTTCGCATCATTGAGGCCACCGCGCGGAAGCTGGGCATGTCCATGGAACGCGTGATCATCACGGTCGCCAAGCATGCCAATACCTCCGCGGCGTCCATTCCGTTGGCCTTGGATGTGGCCCTGGCCGACGGGAGAATTCGTGCCGGCCAGAACGTTTTGTTGGAGGGCGTTGGGGGAGGCTTCACCTGGGGCGCGGCGCTGGTGAAATGGCAATAGACGAGCTGCGATGGATAGGAACTCGGACATGAGTCTCGCCTTTCTGTTTCCCGGACAAGGCTCCCAATCCGTGGGCATGATGTCCGCCTACGCGCAGGCCTCTACCACTCGACCGGCCTTCGATCTCGCGAGCCGGGCCCTAGGATTCGATCTCTGGAACCTGGTTGCTCAAGGTCCGGCGGAGGAATTGGGGCGAACCATAAACACCCAGCCAGTGATGCTGGTGGCCGGTTACGCCGTGTATCAGGCGTGGAAGTCCGCTGGAGGACGCACGCCGGCCTACATGGCGGGACATAGTTTGGGGGAGTACACCGCCTGGGTATGCGCCGGTGCTATAGAGTTCGCAGATGCCGTGCCCTTCGTGCGCGCCCGTGCGCAGATCATGCAAGACGCCGTGCCGGAAGGGACGGGCGCTATCGCGGCCTTGCTCGGTGCGGAAATGAAAGATGTGCTGGAGGTTTGCGCGGAAGCCGCGAGCGTCGGCGTAGTGGAGCCCGCCAATCTCAACGCACCGGGGCAAATCGTCATCGCGGGTCACAAGCTTGCCGTGGAAAAAGCCATGGAACTCGCCAAGGTGCGCGGAGCCAAGCGTGCCTTGATGTTGCCCATGAGCGCGCCATCTCACTGCAGCTTGATGAAGGGTGCCTCGGAAAAAATCGGGGCTCTGCTCGAGAAACTTGCGATCCGCCCGCCTTCCGCTTCGGTGGTGTGCAACGCCGATGTGGCCATTAACACCGATCCGCTGGCGATCAAGTCTGCTCTGACACGGCAACTGTATAGTCCCGTGCGCTGGATCGAAACCATAGAGTTGCTGAGCCAAAAAGGCGTGGACACCTTCGTCGAATGCGCGCCCGGGCAGGTGCTAAGCGGCCTGGTGAAGCGTATCGTTCCGCAGGCGAAGATCATCGCGCTTAAGGACTTCGCTACCCTCCAACAATTCGCAAAGGAGCATCCGGATTGACAGCACTTTCGAGCAAACTGGCCCTCGTCACGGGCGCTAGCCGGGGTATCGGCAAAGCGATCACGCTTGAACTCGCACGCCAGGGCGCCACCGTGGTGGGCACTGCCACCAGCGATGCCGGCGCGCAGTCCATCACCGCCTTTGTCGGCGAAGCGGGATTGTTAGGCCAAGGCATGATCTTGCAAGTCCAAGATGAGAGCCATGTCACCGGAGTTCTGGCCGCGGTCCAAGAGAAGTACGGCAAGATTTTCGTGTTGGTCAACAACGCGGGCATCACCCGGGACAATCTCCTGGTGCGGATGAAGGATAGCGAATGGGACGACGTCATGGACGTCAACCTCAAGTCCGTATTTCGCCTATCGCGCGGCGTGTTGCGCGAGATGATGCGTGCGAGGGAAGGGCGCATCATCAACATTACCTCCGTGGTGGGGGAGAGCGGTAACGCCGGCCAGTGCAATTACGCCGCTGCAAAGGGCGGGGTCATCGCCTTCACCAAGTCCCTGGCGCAGGAGGTAGCGAGCCGCAACATCACGGTAAATTGCGTGGCGCCAGGCTTCATCGAAACCGACATGACCAGTGGGCTTACGCAGGATCAGCGCAACGCCGCTTTGCAGCACATTCCGCTCGCACGTTTGGGGCAAGCGCAAGACATCGCCGCCGCCGTGGCGTTTCTGGCCTCCCCCGGCGCCAGCTACATCACTGGCGCCACGTTGGACGTAAATGGTGGTATGTACATGCGATGAGACGCGAAGCTTCGCATTCGTCATATTTGATTTGGTAAACTAAGCGCGTTATTTCAGCCGTCCAAGTTATCGGGGCGGGCACCAGGTTGGGTGGCATTCATGGCAATTAGGCCACTCCGTTCGTTGACACATAGAAGGACTATTTGATGGAATCCGTAGAACAGCGTGTCAGAAAGATCGTCGCCGAGCAGCTTGGCGTGAATGAGGCCGACGTAAAAAATGAATCGACCTTTGTCGATGACCTCGGGGCCGACTCTCTAGACACCGTGGAATTGGTCATGGCGCTGGAAGAAGAATTTGAATGCGAAATTCCCGACGAAGAAGCGGAAAAAATTACCTCGGTGCAACAAGCTATCGACTACGTCAGGGGCCACGTCAAACAGTAGTGCTCCGCATCGCGATGCATCCATCGCATCCCACTTTCCAGCGCACTCATTCTCGGGGCTGATTTGTCCAGACGTAGAGTCGTAGTAACGGGTCTTGGCGTCGTCTCGCCCGTAGCGATAGGCGCCAGCGAGACCTGGGCCGGAATTCTGGCCGGGCAATCCGGTGTCGGCCGCATCACGCGCTTTGACCCGGCGGGCTATGCCTCCCAGGTGGCGGGCGAAGTAAAGGGCTTCGATCCGGCGAAATATCTCCCCGCCAAAGAAGTGCGGCGCTTGGATACCTTTATTCACTACGGTATCGCCGCGGCGTCGGAGGCCATTGGTGACGCGTATCTTAAGGCAACGCCGGAGACCGCGGAGCGCATCGGCGTCATCATGGGTTCGGGTATCGGTGGTTTGCCTATGATTGAAGAGATGCACACGACATTGCTGCAAGGCGGTCCGCGCCGGGTTTCGCCTTTCCTTATTCCCGGCACCATCGTGAACATGATTTCAGGCACGCTCTCCATCATGCACGGATTCAAAGGTCCGAACCTGGCTATCGCTACCGCTTGCACCACCTCCACGCATAGCATCGGAGAAGCCGCGCGCATCATTCGTTGGGGCGATGCGGATGTGATGATCGCGGGGGGCGCGGAGGCGGCGGTGTGTCCCTTGGCCGTCGCCGGATTTTCCTCCGCGCGAGCCTTGAGTACGCGCAACGCCGATCCCACCGGTGCTAGCCGACCATGGGATACGGGACGCGACGGGTTCGTCCTGAGCGAAGGTGCCGGAGCCGTGGTGCTTGAAGACTACGAACATGCTCGCGGGCGCGGCGCTAAGATCTACGCCGAACTCGTGGGTTACGGCACCAGCGCCGATGCCTATCACATGACCGCCCCCAGTGAAGACGGAGATGGAGCGCGCCGCTGCATGGCCAATGACCTGAAAGATGCGCAGCGGGCCCCCAGCGAAGTGGATTACATCAACGCCCACGGCACTTCCACTCCCTTGGGCGACATCTCGGAAACCGTTGCGATCAAAGCCTGTTTGGGCGAGCATTCCAAGCGGGTCGCGATCAGTTCCACCAAGTCCATGACCGGTCATTTATTGGGAGCGGCCGGAGGGATTGAGGCGATATTTACGGTCCTGAGCATACGCGACCAAATCGCACCACCGACCATCAATCTGACCCATCAGGATCCGCAGTGCGATCTGGACTATGTCCCCAATACAGCCCGCAAGATGAGAATCCGCTTGGCCTTATCCAACTCCTTCGGGTTCGGTGGAACCAATGGGAGCTTGGCTTTCGCCGCGCTTGACTAGGCGATTCGCCTAGGCGGAATGCGCGGGAGTGATCCACAGTGAGAATCACCACGGTCATTGCGGGAGTGGTTGTGGTTCTAGTTGGCTCAGCAGGGTTTATCGCCCACTTCGCCTTCACGCCTATCGAGATCGCACAGGCGGACCGCACCCTCAACATCGCGCCGGGAACGTCTCTAAAAAGATTAGCCCGCGATCTGCGCGGCAAGGGGCTGCTCCCGGAAACCTTGCGCTTCGTCTGGCTTGGCCGCTTGAGCGGGCATGCCGGCGGAATCAAGGCAGGGATCTACGAACTTCCCGAAAAAATCACTCCGCTACGATTGATCGAGAAAGTTACCCGCGGGGAATTCTCCCACGCGGAGATCACTTTCATCGAAGGCTGGACCTTCTGGCAGATACGCGAGACGCTCAACCAGCATCCAGGTGTTAACCATCACACCCAAGCACTCAGCGATCGTGAGTTGCTGGATCGAATCGGCGCGCCCGAGGAACATCCCGAGGGATTGTTCTTCCCCGATACCTATCATTTCGCCAAAGGCGCGAGCGATACGCAGATCCTGCAAATATCCTATCGAACCATGGCAAGCATATTGTCCGAGTCCTGGCAGAGGCGTTCGGACGATCTCCCATTCAAGTCTCCCTATGAGGCTCTCATCATGGCTTCTATCGTTGAGAAGGAAACTGGGCGCCGGGAGGACCGGCCTATGATCGCGGCGGTGTTCGTAAACCGGCTGCGGAAGCACATGTTGCTTCAGACCGATCCCACCGTCATCTACGGGCTTGGAAGCGGCTTCGACGGAAATCTGCGCAGAGTGCATCTGGAGACCGAGAGTCCCTACAACACTTATACCCGAACGGGTCTGCCGCCCACACCCATCGCGGCGCCGGGCCGCGAATCCATCCACGCGACTTTACATCCTGCCACCAGTACCGCTCTGTATTTTGTGGCTCGCGGAGATGGCAGTTCGGTATTTTCCGATTCCCTGGAGGAACACAATCGCGCCGTGCAACGCTACCAGTTGAAGCGCTAGAATCATGCGCGGCAAGTTCATCACTTTCGAGGGCTTGGACGGGGCGGGAAAGAGCACCTTCATTGCCTTTGCCCGGGACGTGCTGTCCGAGGCGGGACGAGATGTATTGCTTACCAGAGAACCCGGCGGCACCGTCACCGGCGAGAGCATCCGCAAGATCCTTCTGGACCCCGCTTCGCAACTGACCCCCGAAACCGAAGCCTTACTGGTGTTCGCCGCACGCCAGCAGCATCTCCAGAGCGTAGTTCTGCCTGCCATCGAGTGCGGCCAGGTCGTGTTGTGTGACCGTTTCACCGACTCGACCTTTGCCTATCAAGGGGGCGGCCGCGGCATTCCCGAAGCCAGGCTCGCTGTCCTCGAAACCTGGGTACAGAAAGATTTCCAACCCGATCTCACCTTGCTGTTTGATGTGGATGAGTCCGTCAGCCAAGCGCGCTTGAAGAAAGACCGGGCTTTAGATCGTTTCGAGCAAGAAGCCATCGGTTTCCACCGGCGTGTGCGCCAAACCTACCATGACCGTGCCGCTCGCTATGGGTCACGCATCCGGCTTGTCAGCGCAGGGCAAGGGTTCGATGAAATTAAAGTTGAAGTTAAGAAGTACGTCTTAGCTATTTGTTAATATGTGAATATCCCCTGGATAAATAGCGAGCTACATCACTTGAGCCAAAGCGTGGCAGTGGGTAGCCATGCCCTCCTAGTTACGGGGGCCGGAGGAATCGGCAAGCGGGTTCTAGCCGAACAGCTGGCC
The DNA here is from genome assembly GCA_046714645.1 of Burkholderiales bacterium. GTDB lineage: Bacteria > Pseudomonadota > Gammaproteobacteria > Burkholderiales > SHXO01 > SHXO01. The sequence goes on from JBKKAO010000221.1 coordinate 8,783, forward strand.
GGTCACCGCTTGTGCGAAGCCCCTTCGGGAGAAGGTTCCTGCGGACAATGCTCCGGTTGCCATCTGCTAGCCGCAGGAACCCATCCCGACCGCTTCGTTCTCGAACCCGCCCAAGAGGACGTGGTACCCAGCGAAAGCGAGGCGACTTCGTCTCAGAAAAAGGCGAAAGCGAGCCAGTTCATCACCGTCGATCAAGTTCGTTCCTTGCTGGGACACCTCGAGTTGGCTTCCCACAGCGGCAGGGGACGAGTGATTATCGCCGACCCCGCGGACCGGCTTAACGCGGCCGCTGCCAATGCATTGCTCAAGACCTTGGAAGATCCGCCGTCACAGACCATATTCCTGTTGGTTACGTCGCAAGAAGAGCGGCTGCCCATCACCGTTCGAAGCCGCTGTAGGCGGGTACCAGTTGGGCGTCCTTCCCGGGAGGTGAGCTTGGCCTGGCTCGAGACTCAGGGCGTGGACAACCCCGAAGTGCTACTTCGACTGGCCGGGGGCGCGCCCCTGAAAGCACGAACGATGGGCGAGAGCGGCATTTCGCAACGCTGGGACCGGCTGATGCGATGGCTCACGCCGGGCGCACCGAGGGATATTGATTGGGATACGACGACCAACGGACTTGCCGAGTTGTGCTACTTACTTCAAGTGCTGTGTATGGACCTCAGTCGCCTATGCGCGGGGGCCGCAGGCATCTATTCTAATGCCAATGATTCCGCCCTTGGCCAAGCCGCGAGTGAGCTTCGGCCCGAAGCGATCTCGGACTTCTGGGTGGCGCTTGGAAAAACCAAGGCATCCGTCCAGCATCCGCTCAACGGTGCGCTGGTACGAGATGAGCTTTTACTTGCGCTCGACCGATTACTCGCCTACCCCCAGCGGGCTCAATAACCCCTCTATGTAGATGACCGATTCCTCTGCAACAGCTCAGCGCCACGGTGCCATCTCCCTTAATATCAAGGAGAAGGCGATCTTGTATGCCGCCTACATGCCTTTCTTGAAAAGTGGCGGCATCTTCGTACCCACGGCGCGCCCATATAACCTGGGGGACGAGATTTTCATGTTGATCAGCTTGTTAGAAGACACCACTAAGCTTCCCGTCGCGGGAAAGGTCGTTTGGATTACGCCGCCGGGTGCTCATGGCAACAGAGTCCAAGGTGTCGGCGTGCAGTTCAAGGACGATGAAAGCGGTTCGGCGGTTCGCCGTCGTATCGAGGGGTTGCTGGGCGGTCATATGCAGAACACGCGACCTACCCATACGATGTAGGTTTGCACAAGCCAAGTGTTCGTTGACTCCCACTGCCACCTCAATTTTCCCGAGCTTCAGGCGGATCTCCCCAAGGTACTGGATAGGATGGCCCAAAACCGGGTCAGTCATGCGCTTTGCGTCTCCACCAGCCTTGAAAAGTATGGAGAAGTCCTGGCGCTCGCTCAGGAGCACGGCCATTTGTACGCTTCCGTAGGCGTTCATCCCAGCGAACAAGACTGCGAGGAACCCACGCCTGAGCGCCTCGCTAAATTAAGCGAGAACCCCCGAGTGGTGGCCATCGGCGAGACCGGACTGGATTACCACTGGAACAAAGGCGACAACGCGTGGCAGCGGGAACGATTTCGGTCTCATATCCGGGCTGCGCGAGCCACCGGTAAACCATTGATTATCCACACTCGGGAAGCGGCTGATGACACCATTATGATCATGCGCGAGGAGAATGCCGCGGAAGTGGGTGGTGTCATGCACTGTTTTACCGAAACCCTTAATACCGCTCAGCGCGCCATGGATCTGGGGTTCTACATTTCCTTTTCCGGAATCATAACCTTCAAGAATGCCGCGCAAGTAAGAGGTGTCGCCAGCGCCGTCCCGTTGGAGCGCCTGCTGATCGAGACCGACGCGCCGTATTTGGCGCCCGTGCCGCATCGTGGAAAGATCAACGAGCCCAGCTTCGTGCGCCACGTTGCCGATGAGATCGCACGCCTGAAAGGCGTTGCCGTCGAGCACGTGGCAGCACTCACCACGGCGAACTTCGCACGCCTATTCAAGGTGACGATCGAGCGCAAGGCGCACTCAGACCACTACTCAAGGTCTTAGGGTTTCATACCTATTATTAGTGCATAATGTATATTATGTTCAATGAATATACTCCCCACGCGATATTAAGAAGGTCATCTATTCGCTGGACCAAACGCAACACCGTAAGCCAACATCGAAGGAAAAGTCACCGATGTGGGTCCCAACGAGATGATTTTTTTTCCGGCGAACATGGTGCACACCGGCGACCGCCGTGGAGACCCTAGTGGCCTACGACGTCTTT
>JBKKAO010000222.1:0-4147 GCA_046714645.1 Burkholderiales bacterium
ATCATTCCTCCGGTAACGAATGCACAGGCTTTGGCAATAATATCGGCTCGATCCATCAGGAGCGGTCTAAACGCGCGAGTTCACTGGCCGGCAAAGGCAAGCGGAGCGCCGCCGTTGGCGTCCGATACAACTGGATGTTCAAGTAAGCCGCTACGCGGCGGAAGTTCATCATCGTTCTCGCGGGCCCCTGCTGAAGTGCAAATCATACTACCGCTGAGCCTCTAGCCACACAGGTTGGAGTTTGTTCTCCTACACCAGGTGGGGAGAAACTCTTGCCGCTGCACGGGCACTCTTGGGGTTGCGACTATACTCGTCCGAGGACACAAGGGAGGGTGCCATGCACCTAGGCTACTTCGGGCTAATGGGTTACCGCGAGCGCGGCAAGCCGCCGCACGAGGTGTTCCGCGAACATGTCGAGCAGGTGGTCCACGCCGACCGGCTGGGTTTCGAGATCGCCTGGTTCGCCGAGCACCACTTCTCGAATTACTGCATCTGTCCCTCTCCGCTCATCATGGCGGCCCATTGCGCCGGGGTGACCCGACGCATTCTCCTTGGGCCGGCGGTGGTGGTGGCGCCGCTCTATGACCCGGCGCGGTTGCTGGCCGAGATCGGCATGGTCGATTGCCTGTCCGGCGGCCGTCTGGTCCTCGGCTTGGGCAGCGGCTATCAGCCTTTCGAGTTCGAGCGCTTCGGCAGAGATTTAGCCGTGGCGCAGCCGATGCTGGCTGAGTTTCTGGACATGCTGCATCTCGCCTTCGACGGCGAGACCTTCACCTACGAGGGCCAGCACTACCGCATGCCTAGCACTCACATCAGCGCGCGCCCTGTGGCCGGTCTGCCCGAGATCTGGATCGCGGGCGACCATGAGTTTGGCCACCGCCTGTGCGCGCGCCGGGGCTACGTGCCGATGTTCACGGGCCGATGGGGCGGCGCTGGCTACCAGCGCGAGATGCGCCGCCGCATCGCCGACTCGTACCTCGCCGAAGGGCGAGATCCGAACAGCATGCCGCTCGGCGTCCAGCGCTTCATGTGCGTCACGGCAAGCCACACGCAGACGCTCGGCTATGCCGATAACGCGCGCCACCAGATGCGTCTCGCCAACGCTCTGCGGCGCCGGGCCGAGGTCACCGACGGCGCGATGATGCGCGAGATTGCGATTCCCAACGAGATCTCGCTTGAGGAGATGGCGCAAAACCTTCTGGTTGGAGATTGCGAAACGATCGCGCAGCGCCTGTGCGAGGAGATCCGTGCCGCGCAGCCCTCGCACATGATGTTCCACTTCCAGGTTGGCGGCTCGTCGCAGGCCAGGGCGCTGCATACCATGGAAAAGCTGATGTCCGAGATTGTGCCCATGGTAGAGCGGGAATTGGGGCCGCTGGCCAGTCTTGGTGTACCGACACGGGCCGCACAGAACGGCATTTGCTAGCATACGCGGACCGCCCGAGCCCGAATACGTTGCTCATTTTGGTACGAGCTTCGCCGCCTTCACATGCTCGCGCCACCGCTCGCTCTCTTTGAGAATGAAGGCGCGATATTCGCCAAGTGGTTGCTGGACGAATGTGAGCCCGACACTCTCCAGTGGCTCCTTGACCTTGGGATCATGCTGGGCGTCCTGAAGCGTGCGGTGGATTTTGGTAACGACATCCGCCGCGATGCCGCGTGGCGCCGAAACGCCGACGAAAAAACTCACCTCATAGCCGGGGTAGCTTTCGTTTATGGGCGCAATGCCCGGCCAACGCGGGTTTCGTGTTGACTCGGTGATAGCGATCGGCACCAGCCGGCCGCTCGCGGCTTGCGCGGCGCCTGTCATGTAGTTGAAAAAGGCGAGTTGGATGTGGCCACCGATCAAGTCGGTAATGATGCTGGCGCTGGCCTTGTAGGGTACCCCCTCAATGGGAATCTTGGCACTCACTTTCAATAGCTCGCCGGGGATCTGGGAAATGGTGTCGGCATGACCATAGAAAACTTCACCCGGATGTGCCTTGGCGTAGGCTGCCAACTCCGCAATGGTCTTGAAGGGGCTTTGCCGGGACACCAGTGCGACCGAACCTCCCACACCGATCAGTGCGATGTGCTCGAAGTCCTTGATGGGGTCGTAGGGCAGCCTCTTGATCAAGTAGGGCGCGGCAGCGTGAGTGGAATTGGTGCTAATCCCCAGCGTATAGCCATCAGCCGGGGAGTTTTTAAGTACCTCGGTGCCGATCAATCCCTGGGCGCCGGGGCGATTCTCGATGATCACGGGCTGCTTCCAGCGCTCTTGTAAATAGCTGCCTAGTCTGCGAGCAACGATGTCGCTGCCGCTGCCAGGTCCAAAGGGAACAATGAGCTTTATGGGCTGGCTGGGATAGGGCTCGGCAAAGGCCGAAATCACCGCCATCGAGAGTCCCAGCACCAGCCAACTTGATTGCTTCATCATGGTCCGCTTAGCCGACGCTGTGTTCGAGCGTGCCGATTTGGGAGATCTCGACCCGCACTTGGTCGCCCGGTTTGAGCCAAATGGGCGGATCGCGGAAGGCACCGCTTCCCGCCGGAGTGCCGGTGGCGATTACGTCACCTGGTTCCAGCGTCATGTATTGGCTCAGGTACTCGATGAGGTGGTCCACGGGAAACAACATATCGGCAGTGTTTCCCCGTTGCATCGGCGCACCATTTAGAAACGATCTGACCTCCAAGGCCTGCGGATTGGCGATTTCATCCGCCGTCACGATCCATGGCCCCATGGGACAGAACCCATCCATGCTTTTTGCGAAAGTGGTTTGGGGAGGCGACACGTCAAACTGAAATTCGCGCGCGCTCACGTCGTTCAGAATGGTGTACCCGGCGACCGCCCGTAGCGCCTGGGCGCGCGAGACCTTGTAGGCAAAGCTGCCAATCACCACTGCAAGTTCGCCCTCCAGGTCCAATTTGATCACGCCCTCCGGCCGCCGCACCTTTGCGCCTGGGCCTACAACGCTAGAGGGCAGCTTCGCGATGATGCGCGGACGCTCGAAAGGTTGCATACCCGTTTCCTTTGAGTGATCCGCGTAATTGCGTCCGATGGCGACGATTTTTCCCGGCCGCGGAATAGGTGCGGCGAGACGGATTTCACTTAGGTGCGGATGGCGGTTCAGCGTGGCCATGGCCTCGTCAACGTCGCGCCGGATAGCGGCGAGCCCATCCGCGCCAGCATAGAGCAAGCGCATCATGCCGCTCGCAGGCGCCACGAGCCCACGCTCCGCGATCGCTGCGGGCAGTGTTAGCGCGGCAATGGTCTGCGTCAGATCGATCACGCGCTCACCGGCAATGGCACCGGTTCGCGTGCTGCCCTGTGGGTGGCGAAAGGTGACGAGGCGCATTGCTTAAGCGAACGCGGGAATGAATCGCGTCGCCATCACCTGGCAGCGCTTGATGAGCCGGTGTTCGTCCGGGCCGTAGTCGGCGAGCGCCTGGTGGATGGTGCGCAGGTTGTCCCAAACCAGCACATCGCCCGCCTGCCAGCGAAACACGTAGCGATACTTGTCCTGGGTCTGGTGCGCGAACAGAAATTCCAATAAGCGATCGCTGTCCGCCTCCGGCAGTTCATTGATGCGCAAGGCGTATCCCGGGTTGGCATAGAGCGCCTTTCGGCCCGAGATGGGGTGCCTCAGGACAACGGGGTGCGATACGGGGGGCTTCGCCTGGCGCTGGGCCTCCGATAGGGGAGGCCGGGTGTTTCCGGGCCGCTGGCGCATCATGTCCCAGTACTTATTGAAATCGTGCAGCGCCGTTTTGCCTTCCAGTCGTTGCTTGAGTTCGGCGGACAAACCGTCGTAGGCCGCGCACATGTCGCAAAACTCCGTGGCGCCCAGTGGCTTGCCAGCCCGGTGTGGCACCTTGATGGCGTACAACACGTTGGCGAAGGCGATCGTCTTGCTGTAGGACATGTCCGAGTGCCAGCTCTGGCCCGCATCCCCAAGGCCGATGGGCCGCCCGTTCTCGACGATGTTGGAAAGGATCATCACCTCCGGATGGCCCGGCTCCTGGAAGGCGCTGATCACGTTGATTTCCAACTCGCCCAGGCGTGCGCTGAAGTTCTTGAGATCCGGCGCGGACAGCGTTTGCCTGGGAAAGCGAATCACGCCATAACGCCCCAGGGTCTGGATGATGGTTTCGACCGTCGTCTCGGACA
>JBKKAO010000223.1:0-3614 GCA_046714645.1 Burkholderiales bacterium
TTACAAGAATTGATGGAATGGGTGCGGTTGGCAAAGTGGATTAAAGTGGAGCAGACGGCAAGATCTCTCTCGCAAGCGGACGCCCGTTACGCCCCCTTTTCGAGCCAAGTTCTATCCTTGGCCGGCGACTTTGACGAAGATGGGCTCATGGCCTTTCTCCAACAGTGTATGGAATCCGCACGCGATGCCGGTCAGACTGCCCACTCCTAAGATCGCCAACGAACTTCAAGGCGCCACCTTGCTCATCGTGGATGACAAGCCGCAGAATCTACGGCTCGTATCCGACTATCTCGCGGAACACGGTTTCGAGTTGATGCTCACGCGAAGCGGGGAACAGGCGCTGGAAAAAGCGCGCTTGGCCACGCCCGATCTCGTCCTCCTAGATCTGCGTATGCCGGGAATGGATGGCTTCGAAGTGTGCCGCCGCTTGAAGTTAGACCCCAGCACCGCTGCGATTCCGGTGATCTTCATGACAGCCGAGGACGAGACCGCGCAGAAGGTCACGGGCTTTGCACTGGGCGCGGTGGACTACATCACCAAACCCATTCAGCGCGAAGAGTTGCTGGCGCGCATTCAGCATCAGCTACAGTTACATCGCTTGCAGAAAGCATTGTTCTACAAGACGCAAGACTTGGCCGCCAAGAACGCGGAACTGGAAGCCTACGCCCACACCATTGCCCATAGCCTAAAGACACCGCTGGCCGCGAGTACGCGTTTTCTAGAGATTCTCTACAAGTACAAATCGGACAATCTCACCGAGGAACAGCGTCATCTGTTGCAGCGGGCCATGACCTTACTCAACACCACCGGCGGCGCCATCGACGCGATGCTGTTGCTTTCCACCGTCTCCAGCCAAGAGGTGGAACTGCACGCCTTGGATATGGAGGCCTTGACGGGCAAGGTGTTGAACCAGTTGGCCCATGTGCGCGCGTCCACGCGGGCCACCGTCGTACTGCCCAAGAAGTGGCCTAAGGCCTTGGGTTACGGACCCTGGATCGGCGAGGTGTGGCTTAATCTTCTGAGCAACGCCTTCAAGTACAGCGGCCAGCCGCCACGCATCGAACTGGGAGGAGAGAAGGATGATGCGCAAGTGCGCTTCTGGGTGCGCGACAATGGAGAATCATTGTCCGAGGCGGACTGTCAACGCATCTTCACTCCCTTCACCCGCCTGCAGCAAGAGCGCGCCTCGGGTCACGGTTTGGGACTGGTCACCGTGCAGCGTATCGTCGCGAAATTGGGCGGCGTAGTGAATGCCAAGCCCATTGACGCAGCGGGCAACGAATTCAGCTTCACCTTACCGCCCCTGGCGAACTCATGAAAGTCTTGCACGCCGACGACCATCCCATGTTCCGCGAAGGGCTACGCTTCTTCCTGAAGTTGCTCGATCCGCAGATCACCATCCTGGAGGCCAATAACTTTCAAGGCGCGCTGGATAAGTTGGCGCTGGAGTGGCCCGTCGATATGGCGCTCATCGATCTGCAGATGCCCGGCATGAGCGAGACGGACGGATTCTTCACCATGCGGCGGCGCCACCCGACCCTACCCATCGTCGTGCTCTCCGGCGTCAGCGACACGCGCTTGATTCGCACGCTGCTCGACGGCGGCGCGCGGGGTTACATCCCGAAATTCGCCAGCAGCGAATTACTCATGGATGGGCTGCGCCGCGTGCTGAAGGGAGAGATTTTCATCCCTGACGGGTTATTCATCCCCTCCGCGCAAGCGCAAGTAGGAAACGCGGGGGGCGAGACCCTCACCTCGCGCCAATTGCAGATTCTTCCGTTGCTCGCCGACGGCATGCCCAACAAGCAAATCGCCGACGCCCTCAACGTAGCGGAGGGCACCATCAAGCAGCATATGAAAGAGTTGTTCAAGCGATTGAATGCGCGCAATCGAACGCAGGCGGTGCAGGAAGCGCGGCGTTTAGGATTGCTGCGCAAGTAGAGGAACCCCCGGAGCAGTCGAGATCGAACCGCTGATCCATGAGTTGTCGCCCGTGTTAAAGGCGATGGGCGTGCTGCCTGATAGGAAGTGATTGGCTGCGGTTGGCTGTGGCAGTTCGCCCCCTTTTAAGGGGGCTTCCTCATCCCACCCGCTATGGGGGTGGTACCTGATTTAATCGCGAATGCAATTCAAATGCTGGCGGCGCTGTCAGATTCCATCCCCTGAACTGCCTTCCGACTTGGGTCGCATACGGACACCGCCCGCGTGACACTCCAGGTAGTGCCGAAGGCAGAGTTTTAGCTCCAGCAAATGCTTGTGATCACCGCGTTCGCGGGCCGCTCTCATGTCATCGACTATCATGGCCTTGACGCGTTTCTCTCCTGCCGGTGTCTGAATTAGGTAATTGCCTAACTCGACGGCGATCATTTCGGGTATGTGCTCGTGCTCGGCAATGGCGAGCACCTCCTCTTCGGTTAGTCCTGATAATTCGATGCAGTCCTGGATGGTCAGCATGATCGTCCCTCTTGCAAAAATATCCACACAATAGTAAACCTCAACTGGTTGCCATTCGTAGTAGCTTATCAGAATATGTCGAGCAAGTTCAACGCTGCTTTGGGTGTTCCGGCGCAAGGTTTTTGCCGGATAAGCCGCGAGGGGGCGCCAGGGATTGCCAGCGGAACATTAGCCGCGATTTCACACCCAGGTGCCAATCGTACCGGCTCTGATCCCGGGTCCCGATCCACTTACTGCGAGCGATCCTAGTGCACGCCGGGGCCTTACGCGTAAAAGGGGCGTTTTCGATGCGACGTGGCGCTGCGACTAGAGCTGTCTTTGCGGGGTTGATTTCAGTGTTCGCCACGCTCAGTCCAGCGCAGGACCGCGAGTACCTGCGAGAACGCATGGAAATGGTTCGCGAAATCGCGCGGATCGCCTCAGAGACCGGGGAGGAAACAGGGCGTCCCCAGCTGGACCCGCGGGTGACTCGGGTGCTCGAAAAAGTGCCGCGTCACAAATTCGTTCCGCCGCATCTGGAGCGAAGTGCCTATCGCAATCGTCCCCTGCCCATTGGTTACGGGCAAACCATCTCACAGCCTTATATCGTCGCCATCATGACGGAACTGCTCGGCGTGCGCGCTGGCCACGTCGTGTTGGAAATCGGCACGGGCTCGGGCTATCAGGCCGCTGTGGTGGCGGAACTCGCCAAATCCGTATTCACCATTGAGATCATCGAGCCATTGGGTAGGCAAGCCAGCGAACGCTTGCGCCAACTCGGTTACAAGAACGCCTCGGTTAAGGTTGCCGATGGTTACCATGGCTGGCCGGAGCATGCGCCCTTTGACGGCATCGTGGTCACCGCGGCGGCGAGCCATGTTCCGCCCCCGCTGATCAAGCAACTCAAGGTGGGAGGGCGGATGGTGATCCCGGTGGGCACTGGGTTTGCGGTGCAACACCTCATGCTGGTGGAGAAAAAGCCCGACGGTAGCGTCACCACGCGACAGTTGCTACCGGTGAGTTTTGTCCCGCTAACCGGCGAGCATTGAGCGGTCAAGCTTACGCTTTCTGCATTGCCTCTTTCATGCGAACCACGCCACCCGCGCCGCCCTATGTGGCCATCTCGCTCATTTCCGCCGCGGCGCTCGCCTATGAGGTATTGCTGACCCGGCTGTTTTCGA
>JBKKAO010000224.1:0-14850 GCA_046714645.1 Burkholderiales bacterium
CCGCATCCAGCATGCGCCTGGCCTCGCGCAGTTGCTGACGTTCGCGTGCCGATTTCGTCTGCCTGACGACATCTGCGTGATAGCCGCGAACTGTCTCAGGGGCCAGGATGCCTGGAAGGACTTCGAGCTTTCAATGAAGGCGCTGGTTCCCGGCGTTCAGGTTACGACCTCGCAAATGCCAAAGCTCTTCGCCGGCCAGTTCGGGGCCGAAATCTCGGCCCTGATCGGAGGCCGGCCGCAGGTGATCCACTCCAGCCTGTGGGGCAGTGATCTGGAAGCGTTCATTCTTCAGTCCGTGCCGCGCAACCTGTTCAAGACCAGCCAGATACTGTTCATCACCGGTGAGACGGCGATGCACAAGCTTGCGTCCCGGATCCCCGACGGCACCATCATCGGCGCGCGCGGTCCGCATGGCGTGCTGGCACCGGACAACGCGCTCAATCGCTGGTTCCGAAACGCCTACGAAAAGCGCTACGGCGCGGCGCCGGTCCATCCCTCCTATCACATGGTGCAGGCGATCCTCGGGGTCAAGGCAGCCTATGAGAAAGCGAAAGCCGCGGCGCAAGGCCGGGACCCGAACCGGGAGCAAATCATCGCAGCCTTCGAGGGCTTGAGCTTCGAGACGCCGAGCGGGACCACCAGCATGGCGCTCGGCAAGGGGCACCAGGGCATCCAGGGAACCGCCTACGGCCAGACCAAGCTAGTCGATGGCCACATAACCCTCGTCAACGTGCGCCGCTACTCCGCCGAACAGGTCAATCCGCCCGACGGGGTGAAGAGCGAAGATTGGATCAAGTCAGGCCTCACTCGCCGCTAGAGGGATTTCGAGAGCGTAATGGTTCGATCGGCACCGTGCCATGGCCTATTCTGTTGTGAATCCGCGAGGTGATCCCATGGAGAAGCGGCGGCAGTTTATCTTCCGGGCATGTGCGCTGGTTGCGCTGAGTGGGGGTTGGTGCGTCGTTGGCGCAGACCCCTATCCGAACCGGCCAATCAGGATCATCGTTCCCTCGCCAGCCGGCGGACCGCTCGATGTTGAGGCGCGCCGCATCGCGCAGCCGCTTGCCAAGGCGCTCGGCCAGGCGGTCATTGTGGACAACCGTCCGGGTGCAAGCTATGTGATAGGCACGACGGCTGTGGCGCAGGCCGCGCCCGACGGTTACACGCTGCTTGCGGGAAGCAATACGTCGATATCCGTGGCACCAGTGCTCATGCCCAAGCTTGCCTACCACCCCCTCAAGAGTTTCGAACCGATCACCCAGAACGTGCGTTATCCCGCCGTACTGGTGGTCAATCCATCTCTTGGCGTACGCACGGTGCGGGACCTCGTCGCGCTGGCAAGGGCGCAACCGGGCAAGTTGGCTTACGCCTCGAATGGCGTGGCTTCCCTTTTGCACCTAATGGCGGCAGTGTTCTGCCAGACCGCTGGCGTCGACATGCTGCACGTGCCGTACAAAGGGACGGGGGTGACGGTGATTTCGATCATTGCCAATGAAACCCAGCTCAGTTTTGATTACCCGGCGACCAGCGTTGCGCACATCAAGTCGGGCAAGCTTGCAGCGTTACTCGTTACTGGGAAGCAGCGCGTGCCGCTGTTTCCGGATGTACCAACTGCGGCTGAGATGGGTTTCGAGGAGGTGGAGTTCGCCGGCTGGGGCGGGTTCTTGGCACCAGCTGGGACGCCGAAAGACATCGTGACCCGCCTCAACTCCGAAATCCGAGGCGTGCTGCGCAGGCCGGAGATAAGGGCTCACTACGAGCGCATTGGAGGCGAAGCCGTCGGCAGTTCCCCCGAGGAGTTTCGCGACTTCATTGCCGCCGAGCTGGCGAGGATGGAGCGGATGGTCAAGTTGACCGGCGTGAAGATGGAGCAGTGATATGCATACGGAAATTTCTCGGCCGCCAGTTCGGCGTCCGCACCGAGCCTGTCTGAGAACCTTGGTTACGATCCGCTCAAGTCCTTCACCCCGATCAGCCGAACGGCCAATGCGCCGTATCTGATCGAGGTGCATGCTTCGGTGCCGGAGCGCTAGGCCGGTGCCCCGGACTTGCGCCCTTTCCCCCTCGTCCGGGCGGTCTCGCCCTACGAAAAAGCCCGGCCTGCCCTCCTCTGCCGGACTATCTGCCTATAGAATCGCAGTTTGTCCGGCATGCCAGTGTCCTGGCGTCAGCGCGCTTGCGGTCCCGACCTGTTTCTTTCCACCGTGAGCACCTTCACCCGCCGCCAGGCGATCCGATTATGGTTTTTGGCACTTTCCCCACTTACACAAGGCGATCCATGCCCCACAACCTGCACAACACTCTCCACGAATTCAAACCCGCCACCGGAAAATCGGGCAAGTTCTATTCGCTGCCGGCGCTGGAAAAGGCCAAGGTGGGCAAGATTTCGCGGCTGCCCGTTTCCATCCGCATCGTCCTGGAGTCGGTTTTGCGCAATTGCGACGGGAAGAGAGTCACGCAAGAACATGTGAGGCAGCTCGCCAACTGGAAACCCAATGCGGCCCGCACCGATGAGATTCCCTTCGTAGTGGCGCGCATCGTGTTGCAGGACTTCACCGGCGTGCCGCTGCTCGCCGACCTGGCCGCCATGCGCGGTGTGGCCGATCGCATGGGCAAGAATCCGAAGGTGATCGAACCGCTGGTGCCGGTGGATCTGGTGGTGGATCACTCCGTACAAATCGATCACTACGGTTCCGCCGACGCGTTGAGGAAGAACATGGCGCTGGAGTTCGAGCGCAACGGTGAACGCTATCAATTCATGAAGTGGGGCATGCAAGCCTTTGATACCTTCAAGGTCGTGCCCCCCGGCATCGGCATCGTGCATCAGGTGAATCTGGAATACCTCGCCCGCGGCGTCCACAGCAAGGGCGGCGTGTACTACCCGGATACCCTGGTGGGCACGGATTCTCATACCACCATGATCAACGGCATCGGTGTGGTGGGCTGGGGCGTAGGAGGCATCGAAGCCGAAGCCGGTATGTTGGGACAGCCTGTTTATTTCCTCACGCCGGACGTGGTGGGCGTGCATCTCACCGGCAAGCTGCGCGGCGGTGTCACCGCCACGGACCTCTTCCTCACGATCACGGAGATGTTGCGCAAGGCCAAGGTGGTGGGCAAGTTCGTCGAGTTCTTTGGCGAGGGCGTGGAGAATCTCGCTCTACCCGATCGCGCCACCATCGCCAACATGGCGCCCGAGTACGGCGCGACCATGGGCTTCTTCCCCGTGGACGACGTCACGGTCAAGTATTTTCAAGGCACCGGCCGCACCGAAGAAGAAGTAGACGCCTTCGCCGCCTACTTCAAAGCGCAAAAACTCTTCGGGGTGCCCAAGGCCGGCGACATCGACTACAGCGAAACCCTAGAGCTAGACCTATCCACCGTAACCCCTTCCTTGGCCGGACCCAAGCGCCCTCAAGACCGTATCGAATTGGGCAAGGTCAAATCGCAATTCTCCGACCTCTTCGTCAAGCCGGCGGCCGACAATGGGTTCGCCAAGACGGGCGAAGAACTCACACGGCGCTTCAAGACCCAGGACGGCACCGACATCGGTTCGGGCGATGTGTTGATCGCCGCCATCACCTCTTGCACCAACACGTCTAACCCCAGCGTGCTCATCGCCGCGGGCCTGCTGGCGAAGAAGGCCGCCGAGAAGGGGCTCACCGTCAAAGCGCACATCAAGACCTCTCTTGCGCCTGGGTCGCGGGTGGTGACGGAGTACCTGACGAAAGCCGGGCTGTTACCCTCGCTGGAGAAGCTCGGCTTTTATCTGGCGGGCTATGGCTGCACCACTTGCATCGGCAACGCCGGACCCTTGGCCGAACCCATCGAGGAAGTCATCGTCCAGAACGATCTCGTTTGCGCCGCCGTGCTCTCGGGCAACCGCAACTTCGAGGCGCGCATTCATCCCAATCTTCGCGCCAATTTCTTGGCTTCTCCACCCCTGGTAGTGGCCTACGCCATCGCCGGAACGGTATTGAAAGATCTCATGAGCGAACCCCTCGGAAAAGGCGCAGACGGAAACGACGTATGGATCGGCGATATCTGGCCCACCAGCCAAGAGATCCACGATTGTTTGAAGTACGCCATGGATCCAAAGACCTTTCAGAACTTGTACGCGGACTTCACCCAAGGCAACGACCTGTGGAATAACGTTCCCTCCGCCAGCGGCCAAGTCTACGACTGGCCAAGCTCCACCTACATCGCGGAGCCCCCCTTCTTCGGTGACTTCGGCATGCAGCCGGGCGCGGTAAGCGCTATTACGGGGGCGCGCGTGCTGGGAGTTTTCGGAGATTCCGTCACCACCGATCACATCAGCCCGGCAGGCTCCATCAAAGACAGCGCGCCGGCGGGCAAGTATCTGGTGAGCAACGGCGTGGTCAAGGCCGACTTCAACAGCTATGGCGCGCGGCGCGGCAATCACGAAGTGATGATGCGCGGCACCTTCGCCAACGTTCGTATCAAGAACTTGATGCTCCCGGCCAAGCCCGACGGCGCCAGGATCGAAGGCGGACTCACGCTGTTCCAACCCAGCGGCAATCCGATGACCATCTACGATGCCGCCATGAAGTACGTCGAAGAAGACACACCCACCGTGATCTTCGCCGGTGAGGAGTACGGCACCGGTTCCTCGCGCGATTGGGCCGCCAAAGGTACGCAGCTCCTCGGTGTGAAAGCCGTGGTGGCGCGTAGCTTCGAGCGCATCCACCGCTCCAATCTGGTGGGCATGGGAGTGTTGCCTCTACAATTCCTCGGCAATGATTCCGCTCAGAGCCTAGGGATTGCGGGCGACGAAGAAATCAGCATTAAAGGGCTAGACCACATCGCGCCCCAGCAGGAACTCACCCTGGTGATCAAACGCTCCAGCGGCGAGACCCAATCCATCAAGGTAAAGTCCCGCATCGATACCCCCATCGAGGTGGACTACTACAAGCACGGCGGTATCCTGCCTTACGTGCTGAGGGATATTCTCAAGGCGGCGTAGTACGGGGCAGTGAAAGTCAGTTGCTATTGTATGGGAACACAAGCTCCGGCCTGCCAACCGGTCGATCGCGCCGGTGTTAATCCATTCCGCCGCTCTACTCGAGAAACGTCACCGCCTGCGCAAAAGGCGCGCGTTCGGTGCGATAGGAATGAATCGCGTGTTCCGCATCAGCATACCCAAACGAGATTCCGCAGACTACCTTGCGGTCGGGCGCCAGGCCAAAAAACTTGCGCAAGAAGCCGGGATAGGATGCCAGCGCCGCTTGCGCAATGGTGTCCACGCCCAGGCTGTTCGCCGCGTACAAGAAACTTCCCACATAGAGCCCGCAGTCGATGGCACCATAGACTCCAAGGGCTTCATCGGTGGTAATGATGAGCGTGTGGGGTGCGCCGAACATTCGAAAGTTCTCCAAGGCCTGTTCACGGGCGGCGTTTTTGTCGTCCTTCCCGATTCCGATCGAATCGTAGAGTTGCACGCCGCACACCTTCCGGCGTTCACGGTACACACCCAGGTAGGCCTCGGGAAAGGGAAAATCCGGATTGGGCGTGGCGCCACTGCGTGCATGCTCGTAGAGCGAGGCGCGAAACCGCTCAAGCGCCGAACCGCTTAGCAGAGTCAATTGCCAGGGCTGGGTGTTGCACCACGAGGGCGATTGCTGAGCGATATCCAGGATCTTCTGGATCGTCTCGCGGGGCACTTGCTTGGCGAGAAAGCGGCGTGCGCTGTAACGGGTGCGAATGGCCTGTTCGAGTTTCATTGATGGGGATTGTTAGGCTCTGTTGACCCTAGCCCTTCGCCGGTTTGAAGCGCTCATCCACCTCCACCTGCAGACCTGTGGTCAAGCGATTGCCAGCGTTGGCGATGGCGACGATCTCCACCAATTCCGCGAGCATTTCGTCATCCATGCCTTTCTTGCGCGCCGCCGCGATGTGAGAATTGATGCAGTATTCGCAATTGTTGGTGATACTCACCGCCAAGTAGATGAACTCCTTGGTCATTGGATCGAGCCGGCTTTCCTTGACCATGACCTCTTTCATCCATCCCCAGAAGCGCTCGAGCATGGGCGGATGCACGGCGAGTGCGCGCCAGACGTTGTTCACGTAATCCGTATTGCGCGTTTCGCGAATATCGTCGAACACTTTCTTCGCCCGTGGCGAGGCGTTTGCATCGCCGACCAACGTAACCTGTGCCATGTAATCCTCCAGTCCTGACGAAAGACGAAGGAGTGTACCATCGCACCCCTCGCCGGCGCTTCAAAAACCCCCGGGGTCAGCGCCTGAGCCGCTGAGCCATCAGCCATTAGACAGTCCCAGGCTTAGCGGTCATAATGCGCGCCTTTCGCAAGCCGGCCCAGATTCATGAAGCTGTTGTTCGATACGTTTCCGGTCATCCTGTTCTTCATCGCCTACTACGGCTCGGGACAAGACATATACCTCGCCACCGGTGTGACCATCGTGGCCACCCTCGCACAAGTTGCGTGGGCAAAGTGGAAGCACGGCAAGGTGGACAAGATGCTGTTGTTTAGTTTGGCGCTCATCGTGGTGTTTGGCGGCGCGACCTTGTTGTTGCGCGATGCCATTTTTATCAAGTGGAAGCCCACCGTATTGTACTGGGGGTTCGCCATGGCCTTGATCGTCTCGTATTCGTTGTTTCGAAAGAACCTGATCCGCACCTTGATGGAAAAGCAAATCACCCTACCCGGCCCGGTTTGGACGCGGCTCAATTTCAGTTGGGCGGCGTTTTTCGCGTTGATGGGTGTATTGAATCTCTACGTGGCTTTCAACTACGCCGAGAAGACCTGGGTCAACTTCAAGTTGTTCGGTGCCACCGGACTCATGCTGGTCTTCGTCCTTGGGCAAGGATTCTTCCTCTCCAAGCATCTTCCTGCGGAAGAGGAAAAGTCGTAGGTGCTTCACGCGCACTGGATAGCGGAGTTGGCCCCATGAGCGTGTCGGAGACTATTCGGCAACGCCTGGCAACCCTCAACCCCGAGCGCGTGGAGATCGATGACGAAAGTCATGAGCACGCGGGGCACGCAGGCGCCAAGGAAGGCGGCGGGCACTACCGGGTGTTTGTCGTATCGGAGTCCTTCGCGGGCAAATCCGCCCTCGCGAGGCACCGCATGGTCTACGCCACGGTGGCCGATATGATGAAGCGCGACATCCATGCGCTTGCCATTAGAGCCCACACTCCCGAGGAACTGAAGCAGATGTTCTCGCACTAACCGGGGTACGCTAAACGTACCCACTCACTAAAAACTAAGCGCATCACCTTATTCACTTGTACCAGTAGAGGAACCTTCATGCAATTCAGATCTATCGCTATCGCTTTCGGACTCTTCGGGACCCTCACCGCCGCACACGCGCAGGGCGCTAACATTGCCGTGGTGAACGGCACGCCCATCCCCCAGACTCGCATGGATTATGTGGCAAAGATGCAGGCCGCCCAGGGAAAGAAAGACGACGAGGAGCTACGTAAGCAAATCAAGGACGCGCTCATCAATCGCGAGATCCTGTCGCAAGAGGCCGTGACCCGCGGGTTGGACCAGAGGCCCGAACTCGCCGCACAGGTGGAAATGGCGAAGCAAGAGTTTCTGATTCGCGCCCTGTTCGAAGAGTTCGCCGCCAAGAACGCGCCCACCGATGAAGAGGTGATTGCCGAGTACGAGAAAGCCAAGCAGACGGCCTCCGGCGGCGGCGAGAAGAAGGAATACCTCGCCCGTCACATTCTCATGAAGAGCGAGAAGGCGGCCAAGGCCGTGCTGGCCAGCCTTATTAAAGCGAAAGGCCAGAATTTCGAGCGTCTTGCCAAGACCAAGTCCGAAGACAGCGGCTCAAAGAAGCAAGGCGGCCTGCTGGAATGGAATGACGGCAGCGGTTTCGTGAAGGAATTCTCCGAAGCCATGGCGCAACTCGAGAAGGGGGAGTTCACCAGGACCCTGGTTAAATCCCGTTTCGGTTATCACATCATCAGGTTGGAAGACGAACGTGCCATCTCTTTCCCAGCCCTTGAAGAAGTGAAGGACAAGGTTCAACAACAAGTGATGATCCAAAAGCGCGATAAGTACATCGCCGAACTCAAGGCCGCGGCGAAAGTGGAGTAACACGCGCCGCGTAACACCCGCCGGAAAAAACGCCTATCGATGGATAGGCGTTTTTGTTTCAGCATCCGCAACGCGAGTCTTTAGCGTCCTACTACCCCACCCACACTCTCGCGTTACGGAACATCCGCATCCACGGACCGTCTTCGCCCCACTCCTCCGGATGCCAGGAGTTCTGCACGGTGCGGAATACGCGCTCGGGATGAGGCATCAATATGGTGAAACGGCCGTCGGTGTTGGTGAGTCCGGTGATGCCTTGCGGGGAACCGTTGGCGTTGTAGGGATAGGTCTCGGTAGCTTGTCCGCGGTTGTCCACGTAGCGCACCGCCACGTAGCCGGAAGCCGCGCGAAGCTGTGCGTCGTCTTCGAATTCGGCGCGTCCCTCTCCGTGGGAGGTGACCACCGGTATGCGGCTGCCGGCCATGCCTTGAAATAGCAGGGAGGGGTTGGACAGAATTTCCACCATCACCAAACGTGCTTCAAACTGCTCGGAACGGTTGCGCACGAAGCTCGGCCAATGGCTGGTACCGGGGATGAGTTCACGCAGGTTACTCAGCATCTGACAACCGTTACACACCCCCAAGGCGAAGGAGTCCCGGCGATTGAAGAAGCGATCGAAGTCTTCTCGTATCCTAGGGTTGAACAAGATGGACTTGGCCCACCCCTCCCCCGCGCCCAGCACGTCGCCGTAGGAGAAGCCGCCGCAGGCAGCGAAACCGCGAAACTCTCGCAGAGATCGTCTGCCGGAGGCCAGATCCGTCATGTGCACATCCACCGCGGTGAATCCCGCGCGGTCGAAGGCCGCCGCCATCTCAATTTGTCCGTTGACACCTTGCTCGCGCAAGATGGCGATGGATGGCCGCGCGCCGCGTTTGATAAAGGGGGCCGCAATATCTTCGTTGAGCTTGAAGGTGAGCTTGGCGTGGAGGCCGGGATCGGCCGCATCCAGGATGCGATCGAATTCTTCTTGCGCGCAAGCCGGGTGATCCCTCAGGCGCTGCATGTGGTAGGTGGTCTCCGACCATGCGCGTAGCAGCGCGATGCCGGACTCGCGATAGAGTTGCTCGCCATCGCGCTCGATGCTAAGTTCACCCGCGGTGTTGATACTGCCGATCACGTGTAGGCACTCCGCCAATCCGTGACGCTCGAATTCCTTGCGCACCCCGTCCAGGCGCTTGTCCTTCACCTGGAGCACCGCGCCTAACTCTTCGTTGAAGAGCACGGCCAGCGGCGAGGTCTTCGCGCACAGCTCCGTGATGTCGGCGGTGATACCCGCGTGGGTGGCGAACATCATCTCGCACAGGGTGACAATCAAACCGCCGTCGGAGCGGTCGTGATAGGCCAGTAGATCGCCTTTCTCGTTGAGTGTTTGGATGCACTCGAAGAAGCCCTTGAGCTGATCCGCGCGTTCCACGTCCGGGCACTCATCTCCCAACTGGGCGTAGACCTGCGCCAGGGCGGAACCGCCCAAGCGTGACTTGCCGTTGCCCAGATCGATGAGGATGAGCGAGGTGTCCTCGTTAAGCGCGCGCAATTGTGGCGTGAGCGTCTTGCGCGCGTCGGTGCTGGGAGCGAAAGCGGAGGCGATCAGCGACACCGGCGCGGTGACCTCTTTCTTGATGATGGCGGATGCGACGCCCGCGTTTTCTTCCGACTCTTCATTCCACGTGGTGCGCATGGACATGGAATCCTTGCCTACCGGAATGCTCACACCCAGTGCTGGACATAATTCCAGCGCGACGGCCTTCACGGTGTCATACAAGGCCGCGTCCTCGCCAGGATGCCCGGCGCAAGCCATCCAGTTGGCGGAGAATTTCACGTGGGACAGTTTTTCGATGCGCGCGCCGGCGATGTTGGTGATGGCTTCGGCGATGGCCATGCGCCCCGACGCGGGCGCGTTGATGAGTGCCAGCGGGGTTCGCTCGCCCATGGCGAAGGCCTCGCCCTTGTAGGTGGTGAATCCGGACAAAGTGACCGCGACGTCGGCCACTGGCACTTGCCAAGGGCCGGCCATGGGATCACGCGCGCTCAATCCGCCCACGGAACGGTCGCCGATGGTGACCAAGAAGGTCTTGTTCGCCACGGCGGGAAAGCGCAGCACCCGCGGTAGCGCCTCGGCTAGGCCCACTTCCGATAGATCCAGCGGCCGCAGATTGCGCGTGAGGCGCCGGGCTTCTCGAACCATGCGCGGGGGCTTGCCCAGAAGCACGGGGAGTTCCATATCCACGGCTTTGTTCTCGAACTGGGCGTCCTCCACCACCAACTGATGATCGGGCGTGGCGTCCCCGATGATGGCGTAGGGGCAGCGCTCGCGCACACAGATATCGCGAAAGATTTGCAGCCTGTCCGCATGCACCGCGAGCACGTAGCGCTCTTGCGCCTCGTTACACCAGATTTGCATCGGCGACATGCCGGGATCTTCGTTGGGAATATCGCGCAACTCGAAGGTGGCGCCACAGCCCGCCGTATGCGCCAATTCGGGCAAGGCGTTGGAAAGCCCGCCCGCACCCACGTCATGGATGGACAGTATTGGATTGAGTTCACCTAAAGCCCAGCAGCGGTCGATGACCTCCTGCGCGCGCCGTTGAATTTCGGGATTACCGCGCTGGACCGAATCGAAATCCAGGTCTTCGCTATTGCTGCCCGCTTGCATGCTGGAGGCCGCCCCACCACCCAGGCCGATCAACAATCCGGGACCGCCCAACTGAATGAGAAAGGCGCCGGCGCCAAACTCCAGTTTCTCGATCTGGTTCTCGCGAATGTTACCCACGCCGCCCGCGATCATGATGGGCTTGTGGTAACCACGAGCCTGGCCGTCGACCTGTTGCTCGAAGGTGCGGAAATAACCGAATAGATTCGGGCGGCCGAATTCATTATTGAAAGCGGCGGCCCCGACGGGTCCTTCCAGCATGATCTGCAGGGCGGAAGAAATACGACTGGGCTTGCCATAGTGGTCCCGCTCCCAGGGCTGGCCCGCTTCGGGAATACGTAGGTGGGACGTGGAGAAGCCCACCAGACCTGCCTTCGGCTTCCCGCCTCGCCCGGTGGCCGCCTCGTCACGAATCTCACCGCCAGAACCGGTAGCGGCACCCGCGAAGGGCGAAATGGCCGTGGGATGATTGTGCGTTTCCACCTTCACCAAGATGTGGGCAGGTTCACGCACGTAGGAGTAGTGTCCGTTGGGACCGGGAAAGAAGCTGTCCGTCTCCGAGCCCTCCACCACCGCCGCGTTATCGGCATAGGCCACGCGCGTGCCTTGCGGGGTGACGGTATGGGTGTGGGTGATCATCTGAAACAAGGACTGGGATTGCTTTTCGCCATCGATGGTCCAGGTGGCGTTGAAGATCTTGTGCCGACAATGTTCCGAATTGGCCTGGGCGAACATCATCAACTCGGCGTCCGAGGGATCGCGGCCGACACGCCGGAAATACTCCGACAAATAGGTGATCTCGTCCTCGCTCAGCGCCAATCCCATCTCCACATTGGCGCGGTGCAGCGCACTATCGCCACCGCGCAACAACGGAATCCTCACCAGGGGCGTGGGCTCCATGTGACGGAAGATGGCCTGGGCGCCTTCCACGGAGCCGATGACGGTTTCGGTCATGCGATCGAACAACAGGGGACGAATCACGTTGAGATCCGCGCGTTGCAACTGCCAGCCTTGGCGTGCATACAGGGAATAGGCAATACCGCGTTCGATGCGTACTACCGGCGCTAAACCACAGCAGTGGGCGATATCGGTGGCTTTGGAGGACCAGGGGGAAATCGTGCCCAAGCGTGGTACCTTCACCAGCATGCGAGCCCGTTCGCCAGGTTCCTCCCCAGGATGGCCATAAGTCAGCAGCCGCCACAAGATGTCGCGCTCCGTGGTGCTAAGCGGGCGGGTCAGCTCAACAAAATGCCAAAATCGCGCACGAATGGAATCGAGTTTGGGAAGCTGCTCACGCGCAGCGCCGAGAAGCTTATCGAGGCGAAAACGCGAGAGTGCCAGAGGACCGGGGATTTTAAGAACGAGGGACATCGAGTCGTTGCGGCCCGAGGGCAAAGGCGCGATTATAGCCACCGGACTCAAAAAAACCCAATTAGTTCTTACGAATAGCCTTAAAACTCAAAGGCTTATTAGAGAATTTCAGCAGTTCTCCCCATACTTCAATCGAGGGCTTTTGCATGGATCCGATATACCGAAGCCACGAAATTCGAGAGATCGAAGCCCATGCGGACATCGCGCCGGGCACTTCCAGTTTGATGCAACGCGCAGGTTTAGCCGCAGCGACCTATGCCCGGGACAAGTTGCTCGATGGCAAGAAAAAGATCTTGGTGCTCGCCGGCCCTGGAAATAACGGCGGAGATGGGTTCGTGGCCGCCAGTCATTTTCGGCGCTGGCGCTTGGACGCCAGCGTTTTATTTCTAGGCGATGAAAAAAATTTATCGACCGACGCGCGCGGCGCACTCATGGGCTGGCGCGCGGATGGCGGCATGGTGTTCAGTGAAGCACCCCGCCCGCAAGAATGGGATTTGGTGGTGGATGCGCTCTTCGGTATTGGGCTAGCGCGGGACATCGAGCCACTCTATGGAGACCTCATTGATCTCATCAACCTGCAAACCTGCCCCCGCTTTTCTCTGGACATCCCCAGCGGCCTTCACGCCGACAGCGGCCGGGTCATGGGCGTGGCCGTACGCGCGACCCACACCATGACCTTTATCGGACTCAAACCGGGACTGCTCACCTTGGATGGGCCGGATCATTGCGGACAACTAATGGTGGACGCTTTGGACCTCACATCGCTTCCCACCCCGCGCGGCCGCACCATCGAGCATAGCGCCCTGCGCAATCTGCTACCCACGCGCCTGCGAAACACACACAAGGGCAGCTTCGGCTCCCTGGGCATCCTCGGTGGCGCGTCCGGCATGACCGGAGCCCCTTTGCTCGCCGGCAGAGCCGCCTTGAGGCTGGGCGCGGGGCGCGTCTATGTGGGCTTCCTAGGGCCCGCGCCGGCGGTGGATCCGGCGAACCCTGAATTGATGCTACGCAGCGCCACGGAGGTGGCTGCGCTCTCTCATCTCACCGCCTATGCCCTCGGACCAGGCTTCGGCACCTCGGAGGCCGCGAGGGAGATCTTGCTCCAGTTGCTGCCTGCGGAACGCCCCATGGTGATCGATGCCGACGCGCTCAACCTGATGGCCAGGGAATCCTCATTGCGCGAGCAATGCCGGGCCCGTATCGCCCCAACTATCTTGACCCCCCACCCAGCGGAAGCCGCGCGCTTACTCCAAGGCACGACCGAAGACGTGCAAAGCGACCGCGTACCCGTCGCCATCACGCTGGCGAAGGATCTCAATGCCTATGTCGTGCTAAAGGGCGCGGGCTCCGTGTGCGCAACCCCCGAGGGTAAATGGTTCATCAACCGCTCCGGTAACCCAGGCCTGGCCAGTGCCGGTTCAGGGGACGTGCTGACAGGATGCATTGGCGCCCTGCTCGCGCAAGGCGTCGAGGCGCAAGCGGCACTGCTGGGCGCGGTCCATCTTCATGGCAAAGCCGCCGACCTTCTCGTGAGTCAAGGCGTGGGACCCATCGGGCTCACCGCCAGCGAAACCATCGAGGCCGCGCGGGAATTACTCAACAAACACTGAATCAGCCGAAGAGCTCCAGGCTGCCCGAGGTACGACTGCGGATCTCGCTGTTTGCTGCGTGAGGCGAACGCGTCAGGGCGCTCGCTCTCACACCCAATAGGCGTAGCTTGCGATCGAGGACGACTCGTTTCAGGCATTCGCGCGCTGCGCCTCGAATACTTTGCGCGTCGGCGGCCGGGAGCGTGAGCGTCGTATCGCGTGTCGCGATCTGAAAATCCGCGTAGCGCAACTTCACGCCGATGGTTTTTCCCACATACCCCTTACGCAAGAGATCACCGCTTAGGCGCTCGCATAGTTCAAGCAGGATCGTGGAAAGGGCCGCTCGATCCGCAACCGGGTGGAGATCACGCTCGAAGGTGGTCTCGCGGCTGATGGACTTAGGTTCGCGTTGCGTTACCACCGGCCGGTCATCGCGTCCGTGGGCGGCATCCGCCATCCAGCGCCCCTGCCGCGGTCCGAAGTGTTCCATCAAGGTCTCGATCGGTGCACAGGCAAGCTCCCCGATGGTGTGTACGCCTAAGCCTTCCAGTTTGGCGCCCGCCCTGGGCCCGATGCCATTGATCTTGCGCACGCCCAGGGGCCAGATGCGCAAGGCCAGATCCTCGTGGGTGAGTACCGTGAGACCGTTGGGCTTGTCTAGCTCCGAGGCCATCTTGGAGAGGAGCTTGTTGGGGGTCACCCCAATGGAACAGGACAAGCCCGTGGCTTCGCGAACCGCGTCCTTGATGCGCTGAGCCAAAGCCACGGTTTCACCCGGCACTTCGCTCAAGTCGATGTAAATCTCATCGATGCCTCGGTCTTCAATGTGCGGCGAGATCTCGGCGGCTGCAACCTTGAACCGGCGAGAGAAGCGGCGGTACTCGTCGAAGTCCGCCGGTAGAAGAATCGCATGGGGCGCCAGTGCCGCAGCCTTCATGAGCCCCATGGCCGAATGGACCCCCAAGGCCCGCGCTTCATAGGTCGCGGTGGTGGCCACCCCTCGCCCAACGTAGTCACGCAAGCGAGGGAAGTCCCCTTGTCCCAAGGCCGAATGGAACCGGCTTCTTCCACCGATGACGACGGGTAAGCCCTTGAGCTGGGGGTAGCGCAGGAGTTCCACGGATGCGTAGAACGCGTCCATGTCCAGGTGGGCAATGCG
>JBKKAO010000225.1:0-2650 GCA_046714645.1 Burkholderiales bacterium
GGCGCACACCGATGCTCATTCGGGTGGTGCACTTATAGTATCGATAGCGCCCGCTCTTGCCGGTCGCCTGCGTCATGCAGGCCCCGCAGTGTCCGCATTTGATCAAGCCCACGAGAAGCGCCGGTGAGGCGAGCCGCTGACCAGGCGTCTGGCTCGGCTGCCGCGCATGGCGTCTCGCCGCCACGCGGTCGAACGTCTTTTCGTCGATGATCGAGGGAACGTCCACCTTGATCCACTCGCTGGGCAGGTTTATTTTCGCCGCGCGCCATTGATGACGGTTGAAATAGAACTCGCCCATGTAGACGCGATCGGAGAGCACGTCATCCACTTTCTGCATGCGCCAGGAGCGGCCTCGCATTGTGATGCCCTGGTCGTTCAGATACGTCGTAAGGCTTTTCATGCCCATGCTGCGACCATTGAGCCCGTGCAGGTACAAGTCGAAGATTTTGCGCACAGTCTCCGCGTTCGCCGGGTCCACTTCGAGGCGGCGCTTTTGCCGCCCGCGCGAACCCGCGATACCCACATCGACCACGCGATACCCAAAGGGCGCGCGCGAGCCGTTCCAGTAGCCCTGACGCGCGTTCTCCTTCATGGCGCGTAGCGTGTGCTTGGCGTTCTCCTTGCTCTGGTATTCGTCAAAGAGGCTAAAGAGCTTCCTTGCCATCTCCCCTGACGGATCATCGCCCGTTTGCTGGGTGATCGAGATCACCTTCACGCCGGAGCGTTTGAGCTTTCGCTCGTAGAGCCCGAACTCCAGGGCATCGCGGAAGAACCGGGAGAGGCTATGGACGACGATGGCTTCAAACGGCGGAGGCGCTAACGTCGCATCCCCGATCATCTGCTGGAACACCGGGCGCCGGTCATCGGTGGCCGTCGCACCCGCTTCGACATACTCCGAGATGAGACGATGGCCTTGGGTCTTGCACCACTCGCGCAGCTGCCGCAGTTGATCGGGAATGGAGAGATCGTTCTCCACCTGTTTGCCCGTGGACACACGAGCGTAGGTCACCACATCCATAGCCGTGCTCCTTAGCTCTCAGTTGACTCGGGCTCGATCAGCAACTGGCGAAGGAGACCCACGAAATGCGCTTGGATGAGGTCGAGTTCCTCGCACGACACGGCGTCCTGCGGGATATCCAGACTGAACTCGACCGAGACTTCAGTGTTCTGCTGTGGCAATCATGCCCCACCTCCCTTCTTTGCTCAAGTGGTCCTGCCCGTACCGTTCCGTTCCTGCCGGTTCTCCCCAAGGATCGTGTCCAGATCTCTAAGAAGCCCGGCTCTGCCGAATTCGTCCAGGATGAGCCGGCGGAACGCCTCGAACTGGTGTTCCGACAGCGCGGCCTGGGCGATCAGCAGCACGCGGTTAAGCCGTGCGTTGATCAAGGGCAGAATCGCTTCCTTGGTTAGCATCGGATTAACCGGTTCGTATTCATTTCCAAACGCTCACCCTTCATTCCTGCAGTGGGTCTGTCATGGTGTTTCCAACCGCGGCGTTTCAATGTCCATGTCCCAAATCTTCCACGGTGCGTTCTCACCAGCACCGATTTTCCGCCTTGGCAAGGATCGGCGCCTTGCCTAACCCCCCCACAAAAAGGGGGAGTTGGACCGGGAGTCTGCCTGAGAGATCTGCGCGTGCGAGTGCCTGGCGGACATCCCGCCACCGGATTGCGCCAGCACAACGACCGCTTTTCAGCTCAACTCTCGCATCGTTTTCTTTTCAACTCTGGTTCATCTGCTCTTGCTGCTTTTTTCGTAACTGCGTTTGTGCTACTGGTGTGTAATGCCTGTCAGGTTAGTGTTTCTGTCCGTCTCGCCTGCTTAGGCAGAACGAGAGCTACGAGGGACGCGGGACACCACTCCCGATTTGTGCAGTGTTTGTTGCTGCTTGCCGCGGCTCCACCCGCTCTTGGCTTCGATGGCGCTTCCTGTTGGAGCATTCCATTGAGTTGAGCCATAACCCAAGGCTCAGGGGTGCGCGGGTTGCGCGCGAGATTAAACGACGCCCGTTTGGAACGGGCAGATGGACGAACCGCATTGCGCGGTTGTTACGATGTGATGCGCCAGGGAGCTCATCACGTGGGCGGGTCACTTGCGAAAGCACCCTATAACTCACTGAAGACTGAGGCATATGGTGCATCGTCACTACCGGCAAGCCAGTAGTGACGATGCTGCTGTCGCAGACGAATTGCCGCAGGAATGCGGACACATGTTGGCGCGGATTGCGGCGGCCGAGACTTCGCGATATGCCGGCACGAGTCTGCCCGCGAGCCTTATGCGTGGGCGCCTAGTTGGCGCATCACGCATTCAGCCGAGGCAGGGGGTACGGACTATGAACGGAAGATAAACCCCGTTCGAGGATGACGCGCGAGCAATAGCAAAACGCTACGCCGGCGCGATACGATGCACCGCGGCATGGACGCGAACTATTGCGTCATGCGCAGCACTGAGTGCCCCGAGGGGCGGATGGTACGTGTACCTCCGAGCCTTGCGGCTCCACCGGTGTTTCAGGAGATCTGTCCGGTTGGGGCGCTCTTTCGAGCGAAGGGCGATGCGTAACGGGCATCAACCGGGCTGACACAGCCAACGAAATTCAATACAGTCCAGCGAAGTACATCGACATATTCCGTCGATCGCTTGCTGAGCGAGA
>JBKKAO010000226.1:0-5437 GCA_046714645.1 Burkholderiales bacterium
GGCAAAGAGCGCTCGGTCATGGAGATCTGCGTCGAGAAAGCGGGAATGCCCCGCTCCTATTTCATCAAGACCTTCCCCGGCAACGAGGAAGACATGGAGTGGATCAAGCGCGAGATCGCTTCTCGCAAACCCTACGCGGAGACGCTTGTTCGTTTCGCCCCCGCCATCATGGAGCAGCAGCAGCGTTTGATCGACTTGCAGCGGCGGGTATCCATTTCCTTGCGCGATCTCAAGGAGATCAATCGCCAGATGTCCACGGGCGAGGCCAAGGCGCGCCGCGCCAAGCGAGAGATGACCGAAGCGAACTTGCGGCTGGTTATCTCCATCGCCAAGAAGTACACCAACCGCGGCCTACAGTTTCTGGATCTGATTCAAGAGGGCAACATTGGCTTGATGAAGGCCGTGGACAAATTCGAGTACCGGCGCGGTTACAAGTTTTCCACCTACGCCACGTGGTGGATTCGCCAAGCGATCACCCGCTCCATCGCGGACCAGGCGCGCACCATCCGCATCCCGGTGCACATGATCGAAACCATCAACAAGATGAACCGCATCTCGCGCCAAATCCTGCAAGAAACCGGATTGGAACCCGATCCGGCTACGCTGGCGCTGAAGATGGAAATGCCCGAGGACAAGATCCGCAAGATCTTGAAGATCTCCAAGGAACCCATCTCCATGGAAACTCCCATCGGAGATGACGATGATTCCCACTTGGGCGATTTTATCGAGGACCAGAATACCCTTGCGCCCGTGGATGCCGCCGTCTACAGCAGCCTGCGCGAAGCCACCAAGGAAGTCTTGGATACGCTCACGCCCAGGGAAGCCAAGGTGTTACGAATGCGTTTTGGCATCGAGATGAACACCGACCACACCCTTGAGGAAGTGGGCAAGCAGTTCGACGTGACGCGCGAGCGCATTCGCCAGATCGAAGCGAAAGCGCTGCGAAAACTACGCCATCCATCGCGCTCCGAAAGGCTGCGTAGTTTCCTCGATACCGAGTCGTCCTAAAAGGATATTTTCTCGGCGGCTGGCGTACCAAAGCGAGACCTAAAAAACGCTTCACATGCCGATTTGATTGATGCACAATTCGCCCCCCGCGCGTGGTCTAGGCGCCGCTCGCGGGGTTTGTTTTTGCGCACGGTCCCTGACGAGGGTACCACTCTCTGACTGGGGCGCGAATTCGAGAAGCCGAGGGAGTCGTTTACCTAAAGCCGATCGAGCGTCCGTTTGCTCTGGACCGGGGCAGCGGCTGTTTGGGGTGCGGCGTACACGGTAGTTGTTGTAGCGTATTGTCTTAGCGTATGCATCGCACCTGGGGATAGACCGGGACTCCTGGGCCCGGCGTTTTTCGTTACTTGTTTAACTTAACAAGGAGGGTAACGATGACGCTTAGCCTTCAAGCAGCGACCTCAGTTGTTGAGAAGTCTGCAGCAGGCCTTCATCTTATCGGCGATCTGTACGAGTGCGCCAGCGAAAAGCATTACATGCTCGACGCCAACGTTCTCCGAGATCATTGTGTATCGCTTGTTCGCGCATCGGGACTCACCGTGGCGGGAGAACTATTCCATCAGTTTCCCGGCGAAGGTGGCGTAACCGGCGTCGTGGTTCTCGCGGAATCGCACCTGTCCATTCACACCTGGCCCGAGCGTGGTTATGTCACGATCGACGTCTACGTGTGCAACTACAGTTGCAACAACCGGGAAAAAGCAAAAAAGCTGTTCGGCGCGCTCATAGAAACCTTCAAGCCGGCTGATCCGCGCCTCGTATCGGTGGATCGCGCATAAGGAGGGCGTGTGCAGTGTCGAAAGCGCAGGATCCATCCGCCTTTCTCGTCGAGCAGGTAAACCCGAACTACGGGTTTTTCCTGCGCGCCGAGCCGCCGCTATTATCCGGCCGCACGCAATATCAGAGCATCGAGGTCTTTGACACTCCGATGTTCGGCCGTGTGTTGCGCCTGGATAACGTCTTCCAAACCTCCGAGCGCGACGAGTTCTTTTATCACGAGAACATCTGTCACGTGCCCGCCATCTCTCATCCGGAGCCGCGCCGTGCGCTGGTTATCGGCGGCGGCGATGGCGGCGCGGCGGAAGAATTGCTCAAACACCGCACCATGGAGCGAGTCGTTGTAGCCGAGTTGGATCCGGGTGTAGTGGACGCCGCCAAAAAGTATCTTGGCAGAATCCATAACGGGGTATTCGACGATCCCCGCTTGGATGTTCGCATCCTGGACGGCAAGGCCTACATCGAAACCACGAACGACCAATTCGATCAACTCCTCATCGATCTCACCGACGCATCAGGCCCATCGCTCGAGCTCTACACCATGGAGTTCTACAGTGCCTGCCGGCGCGTGCTGGGTGAGCAGGGCGTGCTTTCCCTTCACCTCGAATCGCCCATCGCCCATCCGAATACCTTCAACCGCATCGTGAAGACCCTGCAGTCCGTATTCAAGATCGTGCGGCCTTACCTCGTATACGTGCCGACCTATGGAAGCCTGTGGGGCATGGCGTGCGCGTCCGATCTCGTCGATCCGCTAGCCCTTAGCGCGCAACAAGCCGATGCGCGGATCGCCGAGCGCGGATTGCACAGTCTTCACTACTACAACGGCGACACGCACCGCGCCGTATTTGCGCATCCCAACTTCGTGCGCCATCTTCTTTCGCACAGCGCCCCGCCGCTAACGATGGACAACTTGGTGGCAGGGGAAGTGATTCCCACGGAAGAACGCGGTAAGCTTGTGTTGGAGCAAAGGTAGCCGAAATTAGAGCGACCTTCAGGTAGGGCCTGTAGCTCAGCCGGTTAGAGCAGAGGACTCATAATCCTTTGGTCCTGGGTTCGAGTCCCAGCGGGCCCACCAATAAACACAAGTATATAGGACAGGTGAGTCCTTTTGCATAATATTAGACCAAGTTGTAGTTTTGGTCCCTGTGCTGGTCCCTGTTTGTGTTTTGCTTGATCGAAGTTATCGCCCGCCAGCAATAGCCATCGACTTGTCATCCGGAATTTTGCGAGAGTCGCCAAACCAATAGGATTTGTCCTGAATAAATGATTATGTATTTTGGCTCTTCAGGAAAACGAGTCTTACATTCCGCACATCTCCGAACGCATTAATCCGTAATTACCGTGCCGGTTGAGTTGGCTACGACTCGTTGAGGTCTTCGGATTCTATAAGGCGTTCAGTCTCGACCTCCCAGTCCCGTAGTAGTTTCCTCA
Organism: Burkholderiales bacterium; assembly: GCA_046714645.1. Lineage (GTDB taxonomy): Bacteria > Pseudomonadota > Gammaproteobacteria > Burkholderiales > SHXO01 > SHXO01. Next base: position 3,214 of record JBKKAO010000226.1, read on the forward strand.
CCTTCCGATAGTTCTTGATAGCCATCCGCAGGAGCGCCGCTTGCTGTGGCGTGAGGCTGCGATGTACGAGCTTGCCCCGGTGCATGTGTCCCCACTCGTAGTAGGGACCGTGTCGTGCGGCCGGATCCTGTGCGCACCCGCACGCAGCCTTGCCGCACTGTTTCATTCTCTTGATCAGGGTGCCAGAGCACAGATAGTCGATCGTACCCACGCGCTCGCGTATGCGGGCGATACGTCCTCTGGCTTGTGTGACGATCTTCTCTGATCGGGCTGTCATGGGTATTGACATTTTGTAAGATGTCGCTAATACTAACGCCAGAATGAGCAGATGGCAATCCCCCTCCGGATCGAATGCTCGCTTCGCCTTGTCAAGCCAGCGGCTGGGGCCGCTTCCCCTCATCAATCACTTCATCGCGCGCATCGGACTCGAAGCGCTTATCGAGCGCCACGTCCCGACCTTGGATGCACGCAATGCCGTGTCCCATGCCAAGGCGCTAGGCGTGCTGCTGCGCTCGATCATCGTGGAGCGTGAACCGATCTACCGCCAGCATGAAACCGCGGCGGATTTCGCACCGTGGGCTTTCGGGCTCTCAGCCGAGCAGATGAGCCACCTCAGCGATGACCGGATCGGACGGGCGCTGGACCGCTTGTTCGATGCCGACCGGGGGGCCATGCTCACCGAGGTCATCTTGGCGGTGGGCAAGGAGTTCGAGGTGTCCTTTGACCAGTTGCATAACGACTCCACCTCCGTGAGCGTATGCGCACAATACAGAGGGGCCAGCGGACGCACTGTGCGAGGCCGTAGAGCCCCTGCCATTACCTATGGGTTCTCCAAGGACCACCGCCCGGATCTGAAGCAATTGTTGTTCATCCTGAGCGTGGAAGGCGAAGGCGGGGTCCCCGTGCAGTTCCGGCTCGCCGACGGCAATGCCAGCGATTCGACCTCCCATATCCAGACCTGGAACACGCTACGTACCATCGCCGGGCGTGCGGGACTTTCTGTATGTGGCGGATTCGAAGCTGTGCAGCCGGGACAACATGGCGCACATCCACGCCGCCGGCGGGCGCTTTGTCACCGTGCTGCCTCGTTCTCGGTTCGAGGATGCGCAGTTTCGCAAGTGGATCCAGACGAACACCCCGGAATGGGAGATGGTCTGGGACCGGCCCAACCCGCGCTTATGAGGACGGGCCCCGCGATGTGTGGTCAGTCCACAAGCCCGCCTTGCCCTCGGCGGAGGTGTGGACGCTGCTCTGGGTGTACAGCACGCTACTCAAGCTTCGCCAGGCTTCGCGCCGGCGGCGCAACATCGCCGCGGCCACCGAGCACTTGAGTGCGCTGCACGCGCGCCTGATCAGCGCCCGCGCCCGGCTGCGCGGGGCGGCGCAGATCGACCTGCGCGTGGCCGGGATTCTCGAGCGCTATCAGGTCGCTCGCTACCTCAAGGTGTCCCGGGTGGTGCGCGAGGAGGACACCTACAAGCAAGACCGCCGCGGTCGCCCGGGTCCCGATACGGTGTATCGCAAAATCACCCGGCGACGCTACGACATTCAATGGGTGGTCGATGAGGCCGCTGTCGAGTACGACCAGAAAAGCGACGGCATGTATCCCCTCATGAGCAATGATCGGGGCTTGACCCCTGCCCAGATCTTGATCGCCCACAAGGGCCAGCCGTGCATCGAAAAGCGCTTCGAACAGCTCAAGACCGTGCACGAAATCGCGCCCGTGTTCCTCAAGAACGAGGCACGCATCGAGGCGTTATTCACGCTGTACTTCCTCGCCCTACTCACTCAAGCGCTCATCGAGCGCGAGTTGCGCAGAGCCATGAGCCACCAGAAAATTGAAAGCCTGCCCTTGTACCCGGAGCAGCGCGCCTGCAAACGACCCACCACTGAACAAATCCTACGCACATTCGCAATGGCAGAGCGACACACCCTCCGGGACGGTGAACGCATCGTCCAGATCTTCACTCCAGAACTAACCGACCTCCAGCAGCAGATCCTCACCCTGATCGGCATACCTCACCAAGTGTATTCGCAAAAAAACTAGCCGCGGAAATTCACGCCGAACAGCGTCTGAGATGTGCGGAATGTAAGCCTGGATGAGCAACGCGCCTAGGTATTCAAGCACGGAGGCAGCCAAGCAGGTCGATTGCCAGCGGTTTTTCGTGGGCGAAGTTAGCGGTGATATACCGTTCATACCCTAAAGCGTTCGCCGAAACTGCTC
>JBKKAO010000227.1:0-9408 GCA_046714645.1 Burkholderiales bacterium
GTTTGCGCACCGGGCTACCGCAACGGAAAATTCCTCTTCTGGGTCAATGAGCTTCACGCGACTTGGTATTCGGCGGTGCCAACAATTCATCAAGCGGTGTTGGCGGAGCTTACGAACCTCCCGCCGAGAACACCACAGGGACCGCTCAGGTTTGCCCGCTCATCGTCGGCAGCACTTCCGCCCCAGGTGATGCGCGACTTAGAGGCCGCGCTCGGCGCCCCCGTGATCGAGGCTTATGGAATGACAGAGGCCGCCCATCAGATGGCGTCGAACCCTTTGCCACCCGCTTCTCGCAAGGCAGGGTCGGTCGGTCTAGCAGCCGGGCCCCAGGTTGGGATCATGGATCAGGAGCACCAACTCGTCGAGGCAGGGGTTCACGGAGAAATTGTGATTCGCGGTGATAACGTGATGCCGGGTTATTTGAGTAACCCCGCGGCAAACCAGGAGGCGTTCCCAAACGGCTGGTTTCGGACCGGCGATCAAGGCTATTTGGATGCCGAGGGATATCTCTACATAACGGGCCGCATCAAGGAGATCATCAACCGGGGCGGCGAGAAGATCATGCCTCGCGAGGTGGATGAGGCCTTGCTTGAGCACCCTTGCGTCCAACAAGCAGTGGCTTTCGCCATCAAACATCCGACCCTAGGCGAGGATGTTGCTGCCGCAGTCGTACTCAAACGAAACGCGCAGAGCAGCGCCGAGGAAATACGGCAGCATCTTTTCGGCCGAATCGCCGGCCACAAGATTCCGTCGCAAGTTCTGTTGCTGGACGAGATTCCGAAAGGCGCGACCGGAAAGATTCAACGTGCCGGATTGGGCGAGAAGCTCGCTCAGTTCCTCAAATCCGAATACGTCGCGCCCCAGGGTGAAGTTGAAACCAAAGTAGCCGCGATCTTTTCCGCGGTTCTGGGCTTGTCCTCGATCGGCGCGGCGGACAACTTCTTCGCCCTCGGAGGGGACTCCCTGCGTGGCACGCAAGCCATCACCCGAATTCGTATCGAGTTCGGTGTGAGTTTACCAGTCGTGTCGCTATTCAAGTTCCCTTCCGTATCGCAGTGCGCGAAAGAAATCGAACGGCTTCGTGTTGAGTCGGAATCCGAGGAATTGTCGCGTCTGCTCGATGAAATCGAATCTCTTTCCGACGAAGAGGTAAACCAAAGACTGGCGCAATCTTCCGCCCGGCCACCGAGCGACTCGCCCTAATGCACGCGAATTCGCCCGCCCTCGAGGAACGGCTCAAGAGCCTGTCCGCCGAGAAGCGCGACCTGCTGCGCCGCACCCAACAGTATGAGAGCACGGTCGGGCACGAGTTGGTGGCGCTGGCACTGAAGAACCTTGGTATCACTCACGTGTACGGAATTCCAGGCCAGCCTGTATACGATACGTTTGGTGCGATAGCGCGCAGCGGTATACGGATCATTGGCACGCGCCATCAACAAGCGGCGGCGCTGATGGCGGTGGCTCATAATTATTTCGCGGGCGCCCAGCGCGCCGCGCTTATCACGTCAGCCGGCGTACCGGCAACGAACGCCTTAACTGGCGTACTGGTGGCCCGCGACAACTGCTGGCCACTGCTAATGATTGGCGGAAGTACCCCGCTAAGCATGGCGGACAAGGGATATTTCATGGCGCTCGACGCCCCAAGTATCTTCCGCCCCGTGACCAAATTGGTGAGCACCGCCGGAACGCCTCAAGATATTCCAAGGATCCTCTTTGAGGCGCACTCAGTCGCGCAGGATGGTAGGCCAGGGCCCGTTTACGTCGAGTTATCCGAAGACAGTGTGGCAAGCACGGTCCAAATGCCCCTGTTCCCGGAAAGTAGCAAGCAAGCGCCCTTGCTTCCCAGCGCCGGCGAAGTCGGGAAAGCCCATGAATTGCTACAGCGGGCCCGCAGGCCACTGGCCATCCTGGGTAAGGGTTTGCGTTGGAACACCTCCTTGGAATCCCTTAGGAACCTTGTTGAAAGAGGCCAGATCCCTTTCATCACGTCTCCCATTGGCCGCGGACTGCTGCCCGATCTGCATCCGCTTTGTGTGAACCAGGTATCCTGGAGCGCCCTCTCCCAAGCCGATTTGATCCTTGTTCTGGGAGCAAGGTTGGATTGGACGTTTCGTTACGGCATGCCCATTGGCAAGGACGCGGTCCTGATTCAGGTGGATATCGAAGCCAGTGAACTGAGTCGCAATAGAGAGGCCCAGCTCGCGGTAAACGCCGACCTCGGTGCATTCGTCACCAGATTGAGTATGCGACTCGATGAAAGCCCAAAAACCGCGACTCTGGAGAGCCGTGATTGCGAGTGGCTCCGCGCGCTTGGCTTAGAGCGGGCCAAGGAAGAGTACACGTTGGCGCAACAGACATCGAGCGACGCCATACCGATATCACCTTATCGTTTGGCGCAAGAAATCCAAGAGTTTCTGCCAAGTGACGCTCTTCTCGTACTCGATGGTAACAGCGTGATGAAGATCTGCGAGAAGATCATATCCGCAAAGCATCCCTATAGCCGGCTCACCGCGGGCTCGAATGGATGCATGGGCGTGGGGATTCCTTACGCGATCGCGGCGAAACTCTCCTGCCCGGATCGTCCAGTTGTAACCGTGTGCGGTGACTTCGCTTTCGGTATTAACGCCATGGAAATGGAGACGGCTGTACGCTATGGTGTGCCCATCTTGGTCGTGATCGCCAACAACGATGGCAACCTGGGCGAGCTGCGCCAGCGTATGCATTTTCCGGCGGACCATCCGGACAGGGTAACGATGTTTCAGCCCGACTTGCACTACGAGCAGATGATGCGGATGTTCGGCGGACACGGGGAATACGTGGATCAGCCGTCGATGTTACGCCCCGCCCTAGAACGCGCGCTCGCGAGCGGCAAACCGGCATGCGTGAATGTGAAGATCGATCCTCGCGCGATACCCCCGTGACCCTGGATTCGGGAGCCGGCGAATGAAGAGTGATGAGCACAAGACCGAAGAAGCGCTCGCTGCCCGCCTTCTCGCACTCTCGCCAGAGAAGCGCGCACTCCTAGAGCGCGGCCGAGGTCTGAAGGCAGCCCTCGCTTCCTCCATGCAAAGGCGAGGACAACACTCAGGCAGCCCGCTTTCATTCGCCCAGCAACGTCTATGGTTCTTGGACCAATGGGAGGAAGCAAGCGCGCTTTATAACGTGCCTAGAGCTATGCGGCTGCATGGAGTCTTGCACGAAGAAATCCTTCAAAAAGCCTTGCACACATTGAGTGACCGGCACGAGAGTCTGCGCACGATCTTTGTGCCCGAAGACGGCCAACCCATGCAGGTCATAAGGTCGCAGCAACAGTTCAACCTCGCCATCGAGTCGGTGGAATCGGTCTGCGAACCCGCGCGCCTTGACCAAGCGATCGAGATCGCGAGAGGCTTTCTTAGCCGCCCTTTTCACTTAAGCGAGGGACCGTTATGGCGGGTTGGGCTGATACGGTTATCGGCGCGAGATCATCTGTTGGTGTTGGTGATGCATCACATCATCACCGATGGGTGGTCAGTGGGGGTGTTGTTGCGCGAGCTCTCCGAGTGCTACCGAGCCGGGTTGGAGGGGCGCGCGCCGCGCTTGGAGGAGTTGCCGGTACAGTACGCCGACTATGCGCTGTGGCAGCGCGAGAGGCTCAAAGGCGAGGTACTGGAGGAGGAGATTGCTTACTGGCGCAAGCAGCTCGCCGGGATGAGCGTATTGGAGTTACCCACGGATCACCCCCGTGCGGCCAGCCAGAGTTACCGCGGCGCGCGCCAGCCGGTTCGCCTCTCGGTTCAGACGTGCGAGGGGCTCAAGGACCTCGGGCGAGCCCGCCAGAGCACCTTGTACATGGTGCTCCTTAGCGCGTTCGCAACGCTGCTCTCACGCTACAGCGCCCAGGAGGATATCGCGATTGGCTCCCCGATCGCGGGGCGCAATCATCCTCAGGTGGAAGGCTTGATCGGGTTTTTCGTGAACACGCTAGTCCTGCGCGCGAATGTGTCCGGGGAGCCTACTTTTGAGGAACTGCTGGGGCGGATTCGGGAGACCGCACTGGATGCCTATTCGCACCAGGAACTGCCCTTCGAGAAGCTGGTGGAGGAGTTAGCGCCCGAGCGCGATCCGAGCCGCAACCCGCTGGTGCAAGTCATGTTCGCGTTGCAAAACGTGCCCCCAGCGCACTTAGCTCTGCCGGGAATCGAAGCCACGCTGGTGGATCTGGATACGCGCACCGCCAAATTCGACATCAGTTTGACTTTGACCGAGACCCCCGAGGGCTTGAACGGTTTTCTGGAGTACGCCACCGATTTGTTCGAGCCCTCCACCCTCGGTCGCATGGCCGGGCACTTCAAGACGCTGCTCGAAGGCCTCCTCGCCAACCCGCAGGCCAAGCTCCACGAGTTGCCGCTGCTCAGCCAAGCCGAGCGCGACCAGATTCTGGTGCAATGGAACGATACAGCCGCTCCTTACCCGCAAGACCAGTGCGTGCATCAACTGGTGGAGAAACAAGCCCAACGCACGCCCGAGGCGATCGCGGTGGTTCACCAAGGCCAGGGGCTCACCTACGCGCAGCTCAACGCAAGGGCCAACCAACTCGCCCACCGCCTTCGCGAGCTGGGGGCAGCACCCGATGAGCGGGTAGGGATTTGTTTGGAGCGCAGTATCGATTTGGTGGCGGGCTTGCTCGCCATTCTCAAGTCCGGGGCGGCCTACGTGCCCTTGGATGCCAGCTATCCGGCCCAACGCCTCGCGTTCATGCTGGAGGACTCGCAACCCGTGGTGTTGCTCACCGATTCAAAACACCAGGCGAGTTTACCTCCTCATCCTCGCACCCTATGCTTGGATACTCAATGGCCCCACACCTACCCCGCCTCCAACCCCCTCCCACTCGCCCGCCCCAACCACCTCGCCTATCTCATCTATACCTCAGGTTCAACTGGCACTCCTAAGGGCGTCGCGGTCGAACACCAAGGTATCGTACGGCTAGTATTCAACACGAACTATGTTCGGCTCGAAGCCGATGACGCCATCGCACAAATCTCCAACGTATCGTTTGATGCCACCACGTTCGAGGTATGGGGTGCTTGGATCGCGGGCGCCCGCCTGTGCATATTGGACCAAGAGGTCACCCTAATCCCCAAGGAATTGGCCGCAGCGCTCCGTGCCAACAAGGTGAGCGTCCTATTCATAACGACCGCGCTGTTCAATGAAGTCCTTCGAAGTGTTCCGGACGCGTTCAAAGACTTGCGATGTGTGCTCTTTGGAGGCGAGGCCGGCGATCCTGATCACGTTCGTTTAGCAGCTCGATCCACGCCGGCGGTAAACTTTTTAAATATGTACGGACCAACGGAATGCACGACCTTTGCAACTTACTACTCGGCCAACTCCCTTGGCGATGACGCCCTCGCGGTGCCCATCGGACGGCCCATCTCGAATACCCGCGCCTACATACTCGATGCGTTCGGGCAACCCCTTCCGGTTGGTGTTCCCGGTGAGCTCTATCTTGGGGGCCCCGGCTTAGCACGCGGTTACTGGAATCGCGAAGATCTCACCGCACAACGTTTTGTCTTTCACCGGGCCGGTAAATCCATTGAAGAACGACTCTACCGCACGGGGGATCGCGTGAAGTGGCTTGCCAGTGGCAACATCGAATTCCTGGGCCGCTTTGACAACCAGGTCAAGCTTCGCGGTTACCGGATAGAGATGGGTGAGATCGAGGCAACCATCAAGAAACTTCCCCATGTGGACCAGGCCCTAGTCTTATTGCGGGAAGATAACCTTGGCGACAAGCGGCTAACGGCCTATGTTGTGGGCCGGGAAATTTCGGCATCTTCCATTACTCAGGCGCTAAAACACCTGCTGCCAAACTACATGATGCCCTCCGCGGTAGTCACGCTCGATGCCTTACCGGTCACTCCCAACGGAAAAATAGACCGCCTGGCGCTTCCAGCACCGATGGTCGATCGAGGCGTCTCCTTGTCCAACCGTGGCGGCGCAAGCTCAAACATCGAACTGCATCTGGCCAAAGTCTGGGAAGATCTGCTGGGCCATGCGAAGTTCGGTGTTACCGACAGTTTCTTCGACGTGGGTGGTCATTCGTTGTTGGCCCCTAAACTGATGGATCGAATCGAGAAGAACTTCGGATTTGATCTTCCGCTCGACACACTATGGTTCAAGGCCAACACGATCAGGGATCTTGCCGAGATAGTGCGCAGAGGACTTCTATCCGCCCGAATTCCCGAAGCTGTACCGATAAAGAACGGCACCCGCGTTCCGCTGTTCTGCGTGCATACCATGGGGGGCAACTTATTTCACTACTACGATCTCGCGAAAGAGCTTCATGCCGAACAGCCTGTTTTCGGATTGCAAGCTCGCGGCATTTACGGGGAAGCGGCATCCGACACTTCAATAGAGAGTATCGCGCAACATTGTATCGAGGCGATGCGGAAAGTGCGGGAGAATGGTCCTTATCTGATCGCGGGATTCTCTAGCGGAGGCGTCGTAGCTTTTGAAATGGCGCTCCAACTCGCCAAAGCAGGACATCAAGTGGGGATGCTGGCGTTGCTGGACACCTTCTCCCCGAAGCTTCTAGCACGAAGGCAGTGGCAAAAGATTATTCGCCTCGGCCTACGCGCGAGGTCCTGGCGCCAGATACAAGAATACTTATACTTCGTCGTGCTTCATTCCTTGAGACTTGGTCGGCTACGAGAATTGCGTGGAACCGGCGAGGCCCATCGCTGGGCGCACTGGAGTTACGCTCCGTCGGCGTATGAAGGAATGGCCGATCTATTTATTGCGGAGCATTCCTTGGCGCTAACACGCGATCAATATCTGGGTTGGCGCCCATTTTTAAAGGGGCGGATCAATGTACGCCCGTATCCGGGCAAACATGGTCTCATGGTAAAGCAACCCGTTGTGAGGAGTCTTGGGCGGGAGTTACAAGCAGTTATTGATTCTTCACCGGGACGCAAACCAAACTACTTAGCATAGGACGGCGGCAAATTCAGCATGGATGTTGGTGCAGAGCGTTACGGTCCGGACACTGTCTATGTTTACTGGCTCTCTCTTCACACACAAGAAGTATCCGAGGAGGCGCAGTACGCACTTCTGTCCCACGACGAGCGCGAAAGAGCTTCCCGCTTTCATTTAGCACGCGATCGGCTGCTATATGTGTACGCACGGGCATCGTTAAGGCGGCTCATTGGCAAGGCTCTGGACTCCGACCCAGCCTCCCTGATATTTCGCTATAACGCTTTTGGCAAACCTTTTCTGCAAGACGAGTCCGGTGCGTGCCCTCTTGAGTTCAACGTATCACATACGGTAGATCTGGCTGTTATCGCCCTCAGTGTAGGACGCCCAGTGGGCATCGACGTTGAGCACCCAGTAGCGGAACTCGGCATGGAAAACATTGCGCATAGAATGTTTTCCGTCTCTGAGCAAAAGACCTTGCATGAGATCCCGGAACCAAATCGTACAGCCGCTTTCTTTCGATGCTGGGCTCGTAAGGAGGCATATCTGAAGATGCGCGGGGAAGGGCTCAGCTATCCGACAGACCAGTTCTCGGTCTTGTTAGACGAGTTTTCAGACGATGCATTGATCGGAGATGAGCTAGCTCCCGGTATCATTGAGAAAGTACAGATACGCGATCTAGAATGCCCGGCTGGTTATGTAGCCGCTATCGCATTGCACGGACGGAACTGGAAATTGGAGATCCTCGCCTGCCATGAACGTCACATCGCCGCGCCAGTCGAAATTGGAAGGGTAAACGCATGATCGAACTTACTTTGGAACTGGCTGGCCGTGCGGCGCGCGGGAGATGAAAAAATCCATGACCGTATCGGTTGTGGACGAAGCCGGCCGTTTGGTCATCACCATGAAGGGTGACGGCACCGGGTTTCTCACCACGGAGACCTCGCGCGCGAAGGCTGTTGCCGCCGCCAACTTCGAACGCCCGACCATGGACATGGTGGAACTGCAGAAGACCAATCCGTTCTGGTCTCACATCCCTGCCATCTCGCGCGGAGAAGCGCTCCCCACGGGCGGCGCCGTCCCTATCGTGCAAAACGGCCGCGTCATCGGAGGCATCGGCTGCGGCGGCGGCACGCCGGAGGAAGATCACGAGTGCGCCATGGCGGGCGCAATTGCCGCCGCTCAAAAGTAACCGGGGATCTCCATGCGAATGCGTCCGTTAGGTAAATCAGGCTTTCAGATCGCTCCCCTCGTCTTTGGCGGTAACGTTTTCGGCTGGACGGCGGACGAAGCTACGTCGTTTCAACTGCTCGATGCCTTTCTTGCGGCGGGATTCAATTGCATCGACACCGCCGACGTCTATTCACGCTGGGTGCCAGGTCATGCGGGCGGCGAATCGGAAACGGTAATTGGCAAGTGGATGAAAGCGCGCGGATGCCGCGAGCGCGTTGTCATCGCAACCAAGGTGGGCATGGAGATGGGGCCAGATAAGAAGGGTCTCGCACCCACCTACATCGAACAGTCTGTGGAGGCTTCGCTCAAGCGGTTACAGACGGATTACATCGACCTCTATCAATCCCACATAGACGATGCCGAAACAGCGCAAGAAACCACGCTCGAAACCTACGCTAAGCTGATGAAGCAAGGAAAGGTAAGAGCTATCGGCGCTTCCAATTTCACCGGCAGCCGTCTGCGAGACGCACTCCAAATCAGTGCTCGGCGCGGCTTGCCCGCGTACCAAACTCTGCAACCGCATTACAACCTGTGCGAGCGTTCCGATTACGAGGCCAACCTCGAACCCGTCTGCCTGGAGCATGGCATTGGTGTCATTCCGTACTTTTCTCTCGCCGCCGGATTCCTCACCGGGAAGTACCGCTCCGAGGCGGACTTCGGCAAAAGCGCGCGCGGTGGCGGCATGAAGAAATATCTGAACGAGCGCGGGATGCGAATCTTGGGTGCGCTCGATACAGTAGCAAAGGAAACTTCTTCCACTCCTGCATCCGTCGCGCTGGCCTGGTTGCTGGCCCGCCCAAGCATCACGGCGCCCATCGCCAGCGCTACGAATCTGCCTCAACTGGAAACCTTGGTGGCCGGGGCACGGCTGGTGTTGGCACAAGGTGCGATTGATCTCTTGAATCAAGCTAGCGCATAGCGGACACGCACAGATCACAGAGGGAAACAGCGGGGATTTGCCTATGCCTGTTCACCACACGAGTTGGAGCGCTGCCGGTCTAAGCCGTCCCTCTGTGTCCTCGGAGCCTCTGTGGTGAAAGGCCTTTTCCCGATCTACAGCCCCGAACCCAACACGAAATCGAAGTCGGCTTTCAAATACTTGCCAGCGCTCTTGGGGGCGAGGGCAAGTTCTGGCTTATGACCGGCCGAGGGGTCACCTGGACGATGGGGATCGTCCTTTAAGTAGAGCTGGGTCGTAACGGGCATATGCAAGAAGGTCATGAC
>JBKKAO010000228.1:0-8164 GCA_046714645.1 Burkholderiales bacterium
TTGCAGGCCGGCGGCAAAACCAAAATCTCCCTTCATGGCCAAGAGTCGCTGATCGGCCAGACGCAACACGTACGCAAGCGTGGCTTGAGTGAGCGCGAGGGTAGCCGTCCTCGCGCAAGCCGCGGGAATGTTAGGAACGCAATAGTGCACCACGCCTTCGTTCACGTACAAGGGCGCGGAGTGGTAGGTCATCCGGGAGGTTTCGGAGATACCGCCTTGATCGATGGCGATGTCCACAATCACCGACCCCTTGCGCATGCGCCCTACGGTTTCGCGCGTGATGACCTTGGGGGCGAGCTTCCCAGGAACCAAAAGGGCACCGATAACGAGATCGGCATCGGCAACCGACTCGGCGAGCGTTAGGGGGATCGAGTAGCAGGTCTTCACCCGCCCCTGGTAGAGGGCGTCCACGTGCGCCAGACGATCGATGCTCACGTCGAACACCGTCACGTCCGCACCCAGACCCGCGGCCACTTGCACGGCGTTGCTCCCCGAAACGCCCGCGCCGATGACGACCACCTTGGCCGGCGGCACACCGGGCACACCGGGAAGCAGAACTCCGCTGCCGCCGTTGTTCATCTGCAAGGCCCAAGCGCCGATTTGGACCGCCATGCGCCCCGCGATGCGAGACATGGGGGCCAGCAAGGGAAGATTGCCGCGCTCGTCAGTGACCGTCTCGTAACCTATGGCCGAAACGCCCGCGTTCAGCACGCAATCGAGCAACTTGGGATCGGGCCCCAACTGCTGGTAGGCGAAGAGGATCTGACCGCGCTTGAGGAGCGAATACTCCGTGGGTTGGATCTCTTTGACTTTCACCACCAGGTCACTGGCGAAAACTTCCTGTGCGGACATAACGATGAGCGCGCCAGCGGCCTCATAGTCAGCGTCGGTGAATCCAATCCTCTCGCCCGCGAGGGTTTGAACCTGGACGACGTGGCCGCGTTTAACTAGCGCGTCTACGCCAGCGGGGGTCATGCCAACGCGAAACTCTTGGTCCTTGGTTTCCTTGGGAACTCCGACTTGCATTAGGCCGTTTGTGATCGAGTGATCTTCACGCTAGCGGGCATGGAGTTGCGCATCGCGACCCGCACAATCAGAAGCGTAGCAAGGATCGCGGCAAACACCAATGGCTCACGAATATCCTTCTTCACCAGCCACCAGAAATGGATCACTCCCAAGGTGGCGATGGCATAGACCAAGCGGTGCAACATCTGCCAGCGCCGCCCCCCCAAGCGGCGCACCATGGCGTTGGTGGAAGTGATGGCCAAGGGAAGCAACAGGACGAAGGCGGAGAAACCCACGGTGATGAAGGGGCGTTTCACCACATCCTTGGCGATTCCCACCCAATCGAAGAACTGGTCCAGCCAAAGGTAGGTGGTGAGGTGCAGCCCCGCGTAAAAGAAAGCGTACAAGCCTAAGGTTCGTCGCAGCTTGATGAGCCAGTTCCAGCCGGTCCAGCGCCGCAGTGGCGTCACACACAAGGTGATCAATAAAAAAGATAAGGTCCACCATCCCGTGGAATGGGTGATGTACTCAATGGGGTTGGCGCCTAAGCCGCCATGCCACGCCAGCCAAGCCAAACGCGCGAGTGGCATCAAGGCCGCGAGAAACACGACCCCCTTGATGGTCCTGAGGGCTCCCGCGCCGGGTTGAGAAAAAACCTTCACGCTAGAAAAATTTCTTGAGGTCCATGCCGGCGTAGAGCTTGCCCACTTGATCGGCGTAGCCGTTGAACATGAGGGTGGGGCGCTTGCCGAACTCGCCGATGCGCCGCTCCTTGGCCTGGCTCCAGCGCGGATGATCCACTTGCGGATTGACGTTGGAATAGAAGCCATACTCATTGGGGATCGCGGCCATCCAGGCCGTGGTGGGCTGCTTCTCCACGAAGCGAATCTTCACGATGGACTTCCCGCTCTTGAATCCGTACTTCCACGGAATGACTACGCGCACCGGTGCGCCATTCTGGTTGGGCAGCGCCTCGCCGTATAGGCCCATGCACAAGAGTGTGAGGGGATGGGAGGCCTCGTCCATTCGCAGGCCCTCCCTATAGGGCCATTCCAAGACCGCCTGCTTGACGCCCGGCATTTGGGCCGGATCCGCCAGGGAGATGAACTCCACGTATTTGGCGTTACCCGTGGGTTCCACGCGTTTGATGAGTTCCGAGAGCGAGTATCCGGCCCAGGGGATGACCATGGACCATCCCTCGACGCAGCGTAGGCGGTAGACACGTTCCTCCAAGGGCGCGAGCTTGAGCAAGTCCTCGATATCGAAAGTTTTCGCTTTCTTCACCTCCCCCTCCACGGTGAGAGTCCAGGGCCGCGGTTTTAGGGTATGTGCATTGGCGGCGGGGTCTTCCTTGTCGGTGCCAAACTCGTAGAAATTGTTGTAGGTCGTGATGTCTTTGAACGACGTCAGCGATTCCGCGACGGTGTAGCTACTTTTCTTTACACCCGGCAGTTTCACGCCCGCAGCCGCATCGTTGCGCGAGACTGCCATACCCAGAGCACCCGCGCCCACTAGCGCGGCGCCTGCCTTGAGCATGAATTGGCGTCTTCCTTCATAGAGCGCTCTGGGCGTAATTTCCGAGGAAGCGCTATGGTCTGGCTGCTTGATTAACACGGTCATCTCCTTTGGTGCGCGTAGGTGGTTACGCTTATACGGCTACCGCGCAAGGCGTAGATGCAGCTTTGAGACCGCCGACATGTGGTTACCGGCTGCGGTGGATTTGACGAAGGCGCGATGGGCTCGTTAGACATTCATGATGAATCGTTTCTTAGAGCAAGAACAACGTGGCCAAGCCAAGGAAAATGAAAAACCCGCCGCTATCGGTAATAGCCGTGATGAGTACGCTCGAACCGACGGCCGGATCCCGTCCGAAGCGATTTAAGGCCAAGGGAATTCCCAAACCAAACATCGCGGCCACGGCTAGGTTCAAGGTCATGGCCATGGCCATGACCAGCCCAAGCAACCAACTGCCGTAGAGCATCACCGCGATCAATCCCATGATGCCGCCCCAGACCAATCCGTTCAAGGAACTGATCATCAGTTCCTTCGCCAACAACTTCTTCGCGTTCATACGGCTCACTTGTCCGAGCGCGATGGCGCGAACCAGCATGGTGATGGTTTGGTTGCCGGAGTTTCCGCCGATACCCGCCACGATAGGCATCAGTGCCGCGAGCGCCACCAGCTTTTCGATGCTTCCTTCGAAGATGCTGATCACGCGCGATGCCACCAAGGCGGTGACCAAATTCAACGCCAGCCAGGTCCAGCGGTTCTTGGCGGCGTCCCATACGGAGGCGAAGATATCCTCCTCTTCGCGCAGACCACCGAGATTGAGACGCTCGTTTTCGGCCACTCCACGCACGTAATCGAGCACGGCGTCCACGCTCACGCGGCCCACCAGATGGCTGCGTTCGTCGATGACGGGCGCGGTCACCAAGTCGTAGCGCTCGAAGGCGTGGGCGGCTTCTTGGGCCCGGTCGCGGGCGCGCAGCGTCAGCATCTCGGTCTGCATCACCTGCGCCACCGCCTTCTCGGGGTCTTGCACCAATAGACGCTTGATGGGTAACGCTCCCTTCAGCCGCCCGCGGCGGTCCACCACGAACAATTGATCCGTATGGTCGGGCAGTTCGTCCAGCCGGCGCAGGTAGCGCAAAACGGTTTCGAGGCTGACATCTTCGCGGATCGTCACCAGATCGAAATCCATCAACGCTCCCACCGTGTCCTCTTCGTAGGACATGGCGGCACGCAACTGCTCGCGCTCCTCCAGGGAGAGAGACCGGAAGACGTCTTGCATGACGTCTTCCGGCAAGTCCGGTGCGAGGTCGGCCAGCTCATCGGCGTCGAGAGACTCGGCTGCCGCCAATAACTCCTGCGGCTCCATGTAGGCGATGAGCGTTTCGCGAACCGGCTCGGAGACTTCCAGCAGGATATCGCCTTCGCGCTCGGCCTTGACCAGATCCCAGACGCACAAGCGCTGGTCCAGAGGCAAGGCCTCTAGGATGTGGGCGATATCGGCGGGGTGAAGAGAATCGAGCTTCTTCTGAAGCTCAACGAGATGTTGTTTGTGGACTAGCGATTCCACTAGGTCGTGGCGCGGCATCTCCTGCTTGTGCACCAGGCCTTCGACCAGCTTTTGTTTGTCCAGCAGGGCAACGATTTGTCGCAACGCCTGCTGCACGCCCTCCTGGGGCTGTCCCTCGGTGACTTCGGACATCGCGGCTCAAACGACTCAAGATGGGATCGTGGTTCATGGAAAACCGGCGAATTGTACGAGGCAAGTCTTAGACTCGTCTAACGATTTCTCGGGAGAGATGGCGTTGCAACCTTCCCTTATTTAAGCCCGGCCGCGCTAATCCGCGTAAATGTTAGCGTGTGCTCGCTGTACTCCACGCCCTTCAGCGCGTTCGGGAAGCGGTCACAACTTAGTACTCAAGCCAAAAGCCCTTGAGATCCACATTAAATTCCGATTTGCGGTGCAATCCCTCGGGACCATAAAACTCTACACGCCGGCGCTCCGGAAACACGAACCAGACTTCCTTGGCTCCGGCCGCGAGGAGTTCGTCGCGCTTGTCTCGTAGGTCCTTTAGCGTGTTACTGTCGGATTTAATTTCAATACAAAGTTCCGCAGGGCGGCGCAATACCTTGACCTCTGGCGGGCCATCGAAGAAGCCGGGTTGCGATGACCAGGAGATATCGGGTACCCGGAGCTTAACGGCCTTAGTGCCGGGTAGTGCCACTTCCACGGGCATTTCCGTGATTGCCTCGCCACCCAGTTGCCGCTCCAGGAAGGATCCCAGGCGCTTTTGCACGACGACGTGTATGCGGCTTGCGGCATTCACTAGAAGATCGCCATACTCGTTGATTTCAATCTTTCCCGCAAAATCGCGGAAACGCGCGTCGCGATCAAGGGCCAAATAACGCTCGACTATTTCCTTCCTGCTAAGTGGCCGCTCAACTACGCTCGTTTGCGCCATTGCAAAGTCTCCCAAACCGCCGCTCGATATCGTAAGCCGGATCCAATGCGATCATGATACTCCCGCGTTGCGCGCACATGGATCGAGCTCGGGAAGCGAATTTCCGTGCGGGCAAGCAGGCGCGAAACCCTTCCCTCACCCTACCCTCTCCCGACGGGCGAGGGGTTTTTTGTAAGGCCTACTGCTTCAGTGGTGTGCGGGTGGCTTGCCATGAAACGAATTGCGGCGCGCCATCGCGCTTGATCCAAGTGCTGGTGAAACGGATCTCCACCGACAGGTCTTGCCCCTTCACGCGCACATCGAAGTTCCCCAGCCCGGTGATGATGGCGATGCATCCGAAGGTGCGCACCGTCACATCCGAGCGGCGCATGACCTTGTACTTTACGGTGCCCGAGGTCATGGATTCGAGGTAGGTCTTTGGTCGCGGGTCAAAGTCGCGTAGGGTTTCGCTTCGCAACGCCATTTTCCCTTGGATGGGGATTGCGCCTTGTACAACAAGAGCTTCGCGCCCTTGATGGCGAAGCCGATGCGCTCCTTGCCTTCCGGCTCTTTTTCGTGGTGGCTGGTCATCACATCGCAATTTGTTTGAGTGGTATCCAACAACACTTCGTAGGCGAACTTGCGGCCAGGAAGTATGGCGTCTCCATCATCGGTAAATTCATAGGACTCGCCTTGCTCGTCCTTGTATTTTCCGGCCACGGTATTCTTGTTCACGAAGGTCTCTAGGGGCTCGGCCAACCTGGCGAACAGCGTGTTCTTGCGTTTCGCGAAGTGCGGTTCCTTCAACGATAAGGTTTCAAAGACGCCTTCCTTCCCGCGCTTGCCTGAGAAGTAGCTGTATATCACGTCTCCGGAGTTGATGATGCCTTCGGACTTGGCGGTGACAAAGCGCCAGGATTTCGGCTTCCTGTCGGGTTCGATCTCGATCATGAACTGCAACACTGCCGAGCGAAAGTTCGTGGTCAAGATGGGATAGACCCCATTCTCTTTCTTGAGCTGGATAACAATCGGCTGCGCTTTCATCGCGGCCGACCGGGGTGAGCGCGCGGCCTTGAGCGCGCTCATGTATTGCTGGGTCATCCAAATACCTTCCACGTCCTTGATCCACACGCGGTCGGGACGAGGCGGACGCTTGGCCGGTGCTTCGTTGGAACTAGCGGATGGGGAGCTGGATTGCGCAATGGCGTGGACCGAAGCCAGAGAGATGAGCAGCGCACAGAGAAGTCGTGCAAAAGTAGAGACGTTCATATTGTTCGGATCGGTGTATTTCGTTGGCAGGTTCAGTTGATTAAAGCCGGCTTGCGCTTCCAGTAAGGCGCCTGTTCCTGGAAAGCATAGGCCAATTGCAGCACAGCGAAATCCTGCTGGGGCCTCCCTACGATCTGCAATCCCACGGGAAGCCCCTCCTCGGTGAATCCGCAGGGCACGGAAATCGCCGGGCAACCCGTCACTGTGATGTAGTAACAAGAACGGATCCAATCGATGTAGGTTTCCATCTTGCGCCCGTTTATCTGCGTGACGTACTCCTGCGTGATATCGAAGGGCGGAACCTGCGCGACGGGCAGCACCAAGTACTCGTATTCTTCCATAAACACCCGCACCCGATGGTAGAGCTCCGTGCGCTTGACTTCGGCGCGGCCCACTTGCGCGCCGGTGAGCTTCTGGCCCGCTTCAATGTTCCACACCACGGTGTCCTTCATCTGGTGGCGGTGGGAGGACAGCAGGGCGCCGTAGCTGCTTTCAATAGCATAGGCCCGCAACACCTGAAAAATCTCGTCCGCATCCCGAAAGTCCGGATGGCGAGCTTCCACGACGCAGCCGAGTTCTTCGAGCACATGGCGATGCTTGTCGAGGACGCCGGTGACTCGATGATCCACTTCGAAGGCGCCGAGGTTCGAGCTCCAGGCGACCTTGACGCCTTTGAAGTCACGCGTGAGCGGTTGTGCGAAGATGGAAGCCGCTTGCACGATGGAAAGGGGCGCGCGCGCATCCGGGCCCGCGATGGCGCTGAGCATCAAGGCCAGGTCTTGCACCGTGCGCGCCATGGGTCCCACCACGGAAAGGGAGTTGAACGCATTAAACGCTGGCCAATTGGGCACCCGTCCCACCGTGGGCCGAAAGCCCGCGATGTTGCAGAAGCTCGCCGGATTGCGTAGCGATCCTCCCAAGTCGCTTCCATCCGCGATGGGCACCATGCCACAGGCTAGCGCCACGGCCGCGCCGCCGCTGCTGCCGCCGCAGGTCTTGGTGAGGTCGTAGGGGTTCTTGGTCGCGCCGAACACGGGGTTGAAGGTCTGCGAACCGGCGCCGAATTCGGGTGTGTTGGTCTTGCCAACCGTGATGGCCCCCGCCGCGCGCAAACGCTCCACGATGAGACAGTCCTCATCGGGCACGAAGTCCTTCAAGATGGGCGAGCCGAAGGTGGTTCGAATGCCCTTGGTCACCATCAGATCCTTATGCGCCACCGGCAGGCCATGCAGGGGACCCACCGCCTCACCGCGGGCAATACGGCGGTCCGCTTCTCGCGCGTCTTTCATCGCCTGATCGGGCACCAAGGTGACGATGGCGTTGACCTTGGGATTATGGCGATCGATCTGGTCGAGGTGAACTCGCATTACTTCTTCACAGCAGACCTCCCTGCGGCGAATCATCGCGGCGAGATCAACGGCGGGCATGAAACAGATGGAATTCATGGATGTATCGTTTGAATTCCAACGCCTCTAGCCATCAACACCGCCGCGAGCGGAACCAGGAGAAAAACAACGAGTTCGGCGATCAGGTAGTGCCGGGTGGCACTGATTTGCTCGCCGTTGAGCACGCGCCCCTCTCCAGCCTTAAGCGCGCGATTCCAGCGCATGAACTGTAAGGTAGGCGGTACCGAGAGCAAGCCCACCGCCACAAAGAGTGCGAGTTTGATAAAAAAAACCGGGTTGTACGAGTAGAACGAAACACCTTTCCCCACCAGAAACACGCGCGTGAGCCCGGTGATCAACACCACCATAGCGGAGAGAAAATACACCACGTCGATCCTCGCCAGAACGCGAATATCGGGTGGCTGCATGTCCTCGTGACAACGCGAAACTTCCGTGAACAGCGACGCTCCCATCACGATGATGGCGCAGTAGTGCAGATAGGCAACCAGCGCCTCGGTCACGGTTCTCCTCGCATCATGCGATCGCGCAGCCCGG
>JBKKAO010000229.1:0-13228 GCA_046714645.1 Burkholderiales bacterium
GTCAAGGCCAAGGTGCTCAGCCACAAGCGTGGCGAGAAGCTCAAAATCTTCAAGATGCGCCGCCGCAAGCACTTCCGCAAGACCCTGGGCCATCGCCAGGACTATACCCAGATCGAGATTAGCGGCATCGCCGCCTAAGCTCGGTGTAGCAAAGGAGCTAAGACAATGGCACATAAGAAAGCAGGCGGTAGTTCAAGAAACGGGCGCGACTCCCAGTCAAAACGCCTCGGGGTGAAGCGCTTCGGCGGCGAGTTGGTGAATGCCGGCAACATTATCGTTCGCCAGCGCGGCACTCAGGTTCACCCAGGCACAAACGTAGGAATCGGCAAGGACCACACCTTGTTCGCCAAGGTGGATGGCCACGTCAAATTCCTCGTCAAAGGAGAGAATAACCGCAAGACGGTGACGATCATCCCGGTAGCCTAGTTCTGCTATTTCACCCGCATGCTGAAGCCCCATCGTAAGATAGGGCTTTTTTGTCTCTAGCGTTTTTCGCCGCATCCGGTCACCCTGAAATGAAGTTTATCGACGAAGCCAATATCGAGGTCCATGCCGGCAACGGCGGCGATGGCTCGGCCCATTTCCGGCGCGAGAAGTTTATCCCGCGTGGCGGGCCGGACGGCGGCGACGGCGGCAAGGGCGGTAGCGTCTATCTTCAGGCGGACCGCAATCTGAACACCCTCATCGAGTACCGCTACGCCAGGATTCACCGTGCCAAGCCCGGTGAGCACGGCCATGGCTCGGATTGCTACGGCAAGGCGGGAGACGACATCACCCTTTGCGTCCCGGTCGGAACCATCGTGCGCGATGCCGAATCGGGGGATCTGGTGGCGGACCTATCCACCCATGACCAAGTGGCGGTGATCGCGAAGGGCGGAGCCGGAGGACTGGGCAACCTGCACTTCAAGTCCAGTACGAACCGGATCCCCAAACAGTTCACCCGAGGCGGGGCGGGCGAAACTCGTAAGCTGCGGATGGAATTGCGCGTGCTGGCCGATGTGGGCCTGCTTGGCATGCCCAACGCGGGCAAATCCACCTTTATCCGCGCGGTATCCGCTGCCCGGCCCAAAGTAGCCGATTACCCTTTCACCACCTTGCACCCTCATCTGGGCATGGTGCGCATCGACCACAACCATAGCTTTGTGATAGCGGACATTCCCGGATTGATCGAAGGAGCCGCCGAAGGCGCCGGCCTTGGCCACCAGTTCCTGCGGCACCTGTCGCGCACGCGCCTGTTGCTGCATGTGGTCGATCTGGCTCCGGTGCTAGAGGATGTCGATCCGGTGCAAGAGGCTAAGGCCATCGCCGCCGAATTGCGCAAGTACAACGAGGAGTTGTATCGGAAACCGCGCTGGGTGGTACTCAACAAACTCGACGCCTTCGATGAGACAGCGCGTCCCAGCCGGATCAAGGACTTTACGCGACGCTACTTCCGCTCCAAGATCGCCGAAGGGCAGGACCGCACGCGCGTATTTGCGATTTCCGCGCTCACTGGGGAGGGCTGCCGGGAACTCACGTTCGCTATTTCAGAATTCATCTCCCAGCAAGCGGCGGCCGCACAGGAGGCAACCCAAGTAGAGGCGGCGAGCTAGACATGGCCCAATCCCTTATTACCGCCGCCAAACGCCTGGTTGTGAAAGTCGGCAGCAGCCTGGTCACCAACCAAGGCCACGGTCTGGATCACTCGGCACTCGGGCGCTGGGCCGCGCAGATCGCGCAATTGAAACAGCGCCAACGCGAAGTCATTCTGGTTTCCAGCGGCGCCGTCGCCGAGGGCATGCAACGCCTGGGATGGCGCAAACGGCCGCACGCCCTGCACGAATTGCAGGCCGCCGCCGCCGTGGGCCAGATGGGTCTGGTGGAAGCCTATGAGACCTGTTTCCGCACACACAATCTGCGCACCGCGCAAATCTTGCTCACCCACGAAGACCTGGCCGATCGCAAGCGCTATTTGAACGCCCGCTCCACATTGCTGACCTTACTCACGCTGAGCGTAATCCCGGTCATCAATGAAAACGACACCGTCGCCACCGACGAAATCAAGTTCGGCGACAACGACACCCTGGCGGCGCTGGTCACCAATCTGATCGAGGCCGACGCCTTGATCATCCTCACCGACCAGAGCGGCCTGTACACCGCCGACCCGGCGCAAAATCCCGGCGCCCAGTTCGTGCACAGCGGGCAAGCCGGAGATCCCGCCCTGGAGAAGATGGCCGGAGGCGTGGGCAGCAGTTTCGCGCGTGGTGGCATGATCACGAAGATTCTCGCGGCCAAGCGAGCCGCGCGTAGCGGCGCCCACACGGTGATCGCTTCAGGCCACGAGCCTCAAGTATTGCTGCGTCTCGCCCAAGGCGAGCAGATCGGCACCCACTTGCGCGCCGAGACCCTAACCCTGCAAGCCCGGAAACAGTGGCTGGCCGACCATCTTCAAGTGCGCGGCAGACTCATCCTGGATACCGGTGCAGTGCGCGCGCTCAAGCAAGACGGCAAAAGCCTATTGCCCATCGGGGTGCAAGACCTTTCGGGTGATTTCGAGCGTGGCGAGGCGGTAAGCTGCCTGGACCCGCAGGGTGTCGAAGTGGCGCGCGGACTGGTCAATTACAACGCCTCGGATACCCGCCGCATCCTGCGCACACCTAGTGCCGAGATCGAAGCCAAGCTGGGCTACGTGGACGAGCCCGAGTTGATTCACCGGGACAACCTGGTTCTGCTATAGCCCGTGCGCTGGATCGAGCGTCAGTGGTCGGAACGCAATCTCCTGACCCTGGGGCTCGCGCCGCTATCCGCGTTGTTTCGCGGTGCCGTGGCCGCGCGCCGCTGCCTGTATCGCACCGGGGTACTAAAGACGACGCACCTGCCGGTTCCGGTTATCGTCATCGGCAACATTTCCGTGGGCGGCACCGGCAAGACACCCCTAGTGCTGTGGATAGCGGATCTTCTCGCTCGCAGCGGCCACCGGCCCGGCATCATTACGCGCGGCTATGGCGGGGATGGCGTTTTGCGGCCCGTTACCCGAAGCAGCACCCCGGCGCAGGTGGGCGATGAACCCATGCTTCTCGCGCGCCGGACCGAGGCACCCATCTTCGCCGGCCCTGACCGGGTGCGGGCGGCGCAAGCCCTCCTTGCCGCGCATCCCGATTGCGACGTCTTGATCTCCGACGATGGCATGCAGCACTACGCCTTAGCACGCGACATGGAAATCGCGATCGTGGATGGTGCCCGCGGGTTCGGCAACGGACGGCTGCTTCCCGCCGGGCCCTTACGCGAACCGGTATGCCGCTTGGCCTACGTAGACGCGATCGTGTGTAACGGCACGTGTTCCGCGCTCGGTCTGCCTGCCTATGAGATGGTGCTAAGCGGTGATCGGTGCGTGAACTTGGCCAATCCCAACCAGCAATGTGCTGCCACGGCATTCAAGGAAATTCCCGTGCGTGCGCTGGCCGCCATCGGTAACCCAGCCCGGTTCTTCGCTCATGTTCGCGAGCTTGGGCTTCGATTTTCCGAGCACCCTTTCCCCGATCATCACCCGTTTCGCGTGCAGGACCTGGCCTTCGCCAGCGATGATGTCGTCCTGATGACGGAAAAGGATGCAGTAAAATGCACGGCCTTCGCCAAGCCGAACTGGTGGTATCTCCCCGTCACCGCTCAGGCCGATCCCGCCCTGGGCGAACTCATACTAGCCAAGGTACGTGCCGTCCATGGACGCTAAGCTCCTCGAAATCCTCGTCTGCCCCCTTTGCAAAGGGCCCCTGGTCTACAAAAAGGCCGAGCAGGAATTGCTCTGCAAACCGTGCCGGCTGGGCTATCCCATCAAGGACGGTATTCCTGTCATGCTGGAAGAAGACGCCCGCAAGCTGCCGGACACAGAAGAAGTCTAGACCCCTAGCCCCTATATCCCAGATCCTGGCTCCTCCGCCGGATGGACTTCGTCGTCGTCATCCCCGCCCGCTACGCCTCCACGCGCCTTCCGGGTAAAGCCCTGCTCGATATCGCGGGCAAACCCATGGTGGTGCACGTCGTGGAGCAAGCGAAGAGAAGCGGTGCCGCCGAAGTCTGGGTGGCCACGGACGATCGCCGGGTGGAACAGGCCGTTAAGAGTTTCGGTCACGACGTCATGATGACGTCCGCCCATCACGCTTCGGGTACCGACCGTCTCGCGGAAGTGGCCGGCGTACGCGGTTGGAACGAGGAGCGCATCGTGATGAACGTACAGGGCGATGAGCCACGCATCCCGCCCTCGCTCATTCGCGATGTCGCCAAAGTATTGAACGATGACCCAGGCGCCAGCATGTCCACCGCCGCGTTTCCTCTCGATAGCGCGGCACGCGCCTTCGATCCGAATCTGGTGAAGGTCGTGCTGGATAAGCATGGCCGGGCTTTGTACTTTAGCCGGGCCACCATTCCCTGGGCGCGCGATGAATTCGCCAGAACTAAGGATGCCTTGCCTGCCGCCCTGCCCATCCTGGGTCACATCGGCCTCTATGCTTATCGCTGCGGCTTTCTGCGCGCTTATCCCAACCTGGGCCAACCGGCCATCGAAGGATTCGAGGCGCTGGAGCAACTGCGCGCGCTTTGGCACGGCTTCTCCATCGCCGTCACCCTCTCTCACCATGCACCGGAACCCGGCGTCGATACGCCGCAAGACCTGGAAGACGTGCGCCGCCTATTTTTCGAAGAGGCACGCCGTCTATAATGCCGCGCTCTTTTCGGTACCGCTCCGCAATCCTTCATCAAGGTAAATCACCATGCGACTCATCCTTCTAGGCGCACCCGGCGCAGGCAAGGGCACGCAAGCCGCACATATCACCGAAAAGTACGGTATCCCCCAGATTTCCACGGGCGACATGCTGCGAGCCGCCCTCAAAGCCGGCACTGCGCTAGGTGTCGAAGCAAAAAAGTTCATGGATGCGGGCGCCTTAGTGCCAGATCAGGTCATTATCGGACTGGTCAAGGACCGCATCACCCACGCGGACTGCGCCAAGGGCTTTTTGTTCGACGGTTTTCCTCGCACCATCCCGCAGGCCGACGCCATGAAACTCGCCGGAGTACCCCTGGACTATGTGGTGGAGGTGGACGTGGAGGACGCAGAGATCATTCGCCGTCTATCGGGCCGCCGCGTGCACGTGGGTTCGGGTAGAACCTATCACGTCGCCTTCAATCCGCCCAAAGTCGCTGGCAAGGATGACGTGACCGGCGAGGACTTGATCCAACGCGAAGACGACAAGGAGAACACCATCAGCAAACGTCTCGAGGTCTATCACTCACAGACTAAACCTTTGGTGGAGTACTACGCCAAATGGGCGGCCAGTGGTGATAAATCCGCGCCCAAGTGCCGCAAAGTCGCGGGGGTGGGAAGCATGGATTCGATTCGTGACGCCATCTTCAAAGCCCTGCAGAGCTAATTGTCCGTTCATGAGGATGGCATTTAGTTAAATCATTCAAGTAAAATTGGCGGTTATCTCACCCGCGTCTGGTGGCCTTGCCAGAGAACGTATCCAGCGGCGGAGATCGGCGTAGTACGTAGTAGTGAATAAATAATAGTAGGTATCTCCGGGGCGCAAGCGTCAATAGCGCCGCCAAATTTTTTTCATCTCAAGGGGGTTTCATGGCTAGTGGGCTGATATTCGCGCTTGGCTGCGCAGTACTGGCGTTGCTGTATGGAGTGGTCTCCATCCAGTGGATTTTGGCAAAGCCTGCGGGCAATGAGCGGATGCAGGAAATTGCCAACGCCGTACAACAAGGCGCAAAGGCCTACCTCAACCGGCAATACGCCACGATCGGCATCGTGGGAGTCGTGCTGGCGGTCATCATCGCCATCTTCCTAGGCACATCGACAGCCGTCGGATTCGTCATCGGCGCGGTACTCTCGGGCGCGGCTGGTTACATCGGCATGAACGTATCTGTGCGCGCCAATGTGCGCACCGCCGAGGCGGCTCGCCACGGCATCGGTCCAGCTCTGGACGTGGCCTTCCGCGGTGGCGCCATCACCGGCATGCTGGTCGTGGGATTGGGTCTGCTAGGCGTAGCAGGCTATTA
Source organism: Burkholderiales bacterium (assembly GCA_046714645.1). Taxonomy (GTDB): domain Bacteria; phylum Pseudomonadota; class Gammaproteobacteria; order Burkholderiales; family SHXO01; genus SHXO01. The sequence goes on from JBKKAO010000229.1 coordinate 6,037, forward strand.
CGCTTACCTGAAAAGCACCGCCGGCGCCGGCGACACCATCGATCACATCATCCATCCTTTGATCGGTCTGGGCTTCGGCTCCTCCTTGATTTCCATCTTCGCGCGTCTGGGTGGGGGTATCTTCACCAAGGGCGCGGACGTCGGTGCGGACCTCGTGGGTAAAGTGGAAGCGGGTATCCCCGAAGACGATCCGCGCAACCCCGCGGTCATCGCCGATAACGTCGGCGACAACGTGGGCGATTGCGCAGGCATGGCGGCGGACTTGTTCGAGACCTATGCCGTGACCACGGTGGCCACCATGCTATTGGGCGCGCTTACCCTCAAGGCCAACGCCGAAGCCTCGGTGATTTACCCGCTGGCCCTTGGCGGCTTCTCCATCATCGCCTCCATTGTGGGCTGCTATTTCGTCAAGGCCCAACCCGGCCAGAAGATCATGAACGCGCTCTATCGCGGTCTGATCGTCGCCGGTGTGCTTGCCCTGATCGCCTTCTACCCAATCACCACCTGGCTGGTACCGGACAACATCCTAGATGAAGTGATGGGAATCACCGGCGGCGGACAGATGCGGCTCTACGGCGCCGCCATCGTGGGTTTGGTGTTAACGGGCTTGATGGTCATCATCACCGAGTACTACACCGGCACGGATTTCAAACCGGTGAAGCACGTGGCAAGCTCCTCCCAGTTCGGTCATGCGACCAACATCATCGCCGGCTTGGGCGTTTCAATGAAGTCGACCGCGTGGCCGGTGCTAGCGGTGTGCGTGGCCATCTACGCCGCCTATACGCTGGGTGGGTTATACGGTATCGCCATCGCCGCCACCTCCATGTTGTCCATGGCGGGCATCATAGTGGCACTGGACGCTTACGGCCCCATCACCGACAACGCCGGGGGCATCGCCGAGATGGCCAACCTGCCCAAGGAAGTGCGTAACGTCACCGATCCGCTGGATGCCGTGGGCAACACCACCAAGGCCGTCACCAAGGGCTACGCCATCGGCTCTGCCGGTTTGGCCGCACTGGTGCTGTTCGCGGATTACACTCACGCCTTGGAAGCTGCGAATCGAGTGGTGTCCTTCGATCTTTCCAACCCCGCGGTCATCATCGGCCTGTTCATCGGAGGCTTGGTGCCCTTCCTCTTCGCCGCTATGGCCATGGAAGCCGTGGGCCGCTCCGCCAGCGCGGTGGTGGAAGAAGTACGCCGCCAGTTCCGGGAGATCAAAGGCATCATGGAAGGCACCGCCAAACCGGACTATTCCCGTGCGGTGGACATGCTGACCAAGGCCGCCATCAAGGAAATGATCATTCCCTCGATTCTTCCTGTGTTGGTACCCGTGGCCGTCGCCTTCGGCATCGGCGCCCTCATGGGCAAGGACGCCGGCATCCAGGCCTTGGGCGGGGTGCTCATGGGTACCATCGTCACCGGCCTTTTCGTGGCCATCTCCATGACCACCGGTGGTGGCGCCTGGGATAACGCCAAGAAGTACATCGAAGACGGCCACTTTGGCGGCAAGGGGTCCGATGCTCACAAAGCCGCCGTCACCGGCGACACGGTAGGCGACCCCTACAAGGACACCGCCGGCCCCGCCATAAATCCGCTTATCAAGATCATCAACATCGTGGCTTTGCTGCTGGTGCCCCTGCTGTAACGGCAACTCGCGGCGAACAAAAACGGCCCTGGTGGGCCGTTTTCATTTGCGGGTGGTAAATCTGCGTTGGGCAGCGTGTAAAGTAAGCGGCCATTCCACGAAAAATTTAACGCCATAAGACCGGGTCATTCAACGCGGGGTGTTTAGCTAACAATGTCCGTTTACCCTCTAGTGCCCTCGAGCGCCATCCCTTGCCTCTTGCGAGCGCGTCTTTCCAAGCGGCGTTGAACAAACTTGTCTGGTCATTGACGAGATGCCATTCGGCCAACGCCGCAGCCTGTTCGATATCCTTGATCGCCTTGGCGCGAGAAGCCACATTGCGCTCACCGAACACGATTAACTTGTGTACTGCATAGCGCGAGGGCGATGGGAGATTGACAATGCACGCGCCATCGCGGCCCAGCAGCGCGCCTTGCGTTGTGCCTTCAAGAGAAAACTCCATAAACTTGAGCGGCTCGAGCGCCAGATCTAGAGACTTGATCACGACGGGGACTGGCTTGCCACGCGTCATGGACGTCAGGAAATCCAGCCGCAGTTCAGGATCGTTGGGATTGCGATACTGCGCCCCCAACTTGCCGGATAGTTCCTGGATCGGTAGCAAACCCATCTCGAGGGATGTCAGCGCATCGTGCACGGAGATCTCAATTTCGGAGGGTAAGGCTAGAGACACATTGCGTCCCGCGTGTGCGAAATCCACATCCAAGGTACGCTCGCCGGATGTCCAGCGCACACCGAGCATATTGGCCATGGTGGCAAAGGCATGTGTGCCGATGAGCACGCCACCCGCCTTGAAGAATCCGTAGGCCGCCAACTGCCGCACAATTCGGTAGTGCTTGGGCGGTGTACCGGCACATCCTAACGCCAGTGCTGATTGAGCCATGGGAGCCAGCTTCTTCGGCGCCTTGACCTGCGCGAAGCGCTCGATCAGCGCCTCGATACGCTCATCAGCCGGTCCAACGTACACCCGTCGCTGCACCCCACCGATAGGATCCCGGTAGCCGAAGTAAATATACTCATGCCCCTTGATCGTCCGCCGGTGGAAAGCGCCCGTGAGCCCCGACAGTGTCATCAGATCAAGCGTTCGCGCCTGCTCGAATACTTCAGCGTAAGCTGTCTGCGCAGCAAGCGTCAGGTCATGGAAGAGGATCGACATCGCAGAAAGTTACCACACAAACCTATAATTGTGTAGTAACCGCTGCCTCGGGCTACGGAATCACCCTCATCTCGCGAAACTGGCGGCGCCATTGCATAACCTGCGCTCAGGCACGACAACCATGCGGCCGCAAGCGCTGCTCCCCAATTTATTCGCATCGCCGCTCGCCTCTAGCCCAGTACCGGTGCTTTCCCGGTGCCGCGATAAAGTATCTGGTTGGTTTCTTCAACCACGCGCCGGTGAAACGCCACGGCTTCTGGATCCATGTCCGCCTTGGGCCGAGGCTCGTATTCGAAGTGATGATAGGTGTCCACGCCGCGCACCAGCAAGGCGGTATCCCGCGGCCCCGCGGTCTGTTTCACATAGGTGGGCACGTAACGAATGGCCAGCCCGATGCGCCGCTCATTCGAGGGGTTAGGTTCGGAACCGTGCACGATACGCACATGATGCAAAGAAAACTCGCCGGGTTCAAGAATGAAATCCACCGCGCCGCTACTGTCGATGTCGACCATGACCTCCTGCCCGCGCGTGAGCAGATTGTTCTGGGCGAAAGTGTCCTTGTGCGGTAATTGGTCCTTCAGATGCGATCCGGGAATGGCACGCATGCAGCCGTTTGCGACATTGCTCGGAGTGAAAGCAACCCATGCGGTGACGATGTCGGGGTGACTCAATCCCCAGTAGGTGGAATCCTGGTGCCAAGACACGAAGCTCGGATCGTGCGCTTCTTTGTTGAAGAAGCTGCTGCTCCACGCCAACAGATTAGGTCCCAGCACATCTTCCACCGCGTCAAGAATTCTTGGATGATGGACCAGTTCATCGGCCCAAGTGAACAGCAGATGAGGCTTGGTGCGCAAGCTTCCTCCCAAGGGCTCGCCCTGGGCGCGTTCGAAGGCCTCCAGCTTATCTAAATACTGCCGCGCCTGCGAGGTGCCCACGGCGCGCAGGGGGAAGTGATAGCCGTTGCGGTGATAGGCTTCCACTTGGTTTGCCGAGAGCACTTTGTAAGCTTGCATTGAGGTTGCTACTTGTTGCATGACTGCTTCCCTGTTTGCTAAACATCGCCGGGAGCGCGCCGCGCTCCCGGCTCTCCTGCGGGGACAATGCTTGAGTCCCCGGTAGGGGCGGGAAAATCCGTTTGACCCAGTGCGTAAGTGCCGCCGGTTAAAACAGCGGCGATTGCGAGTTGGCCCAGACGAGTTGCAGCTGCGGATACCATCGCGTCCTCCTATTAGATAGTTCGGATGATTCAACGGAATATCTTCCGTCGAATGACTTCGGATAACTGTATTGAACAGCGTCGAATTGTTTGTCGATCTATGGCGAAACCTTGCGGGTTCGCCCAACCGCGATTTGGCGCTTGTGTGATTCCGCTCTTATGCTAGGCAAGCGTATCGCCTACCGGCATGCGAGGCGATAGTAGTCTTCCCCTTCCGGGACCGTCAATCGCCACGACACCCGACTCAGCGGCATAACGGAATATCTCGCGGCCGAATTGGGTATGATGAGACCCTAGGCGTTACGCTGCCCATCGAGGTCCGAGGTCAAACAGGAATGCCAACCCAAACGAAGCCAATCAGTGCGCCACAACGCCGTTCATTTCGCGACCTGGGCGGAAAGCTCCTTACCATCGTCGTGATCCTCGCGATGCTGATCCTATTGGCGGCGGATGGTGTGCGCTACCTGGGATCCTTGGTGCCCTTTGGCCTGGAGCGGCGCATGGCCTTGCCCTATGCCGTGGAGTTGCCCAAACCCGATGCCGTTGCGCAAGCTCTTAATGCCTTCGCCGAGAAAATCGCCATCGCCCAAGGCCTTCCCCACGAAATCCCCGTGCAAATCCATCTGCTCGGCCAAGACTGGGTGCAGGCCTTCGCTACCTTGGGGGGCCATATCCTCGTCTACAAAGGTCTGCTGAAGGAGGTGAAAAGCGAAGATGAACTGGCGGCGGTTCTTGCTCATGAAATCGCTCACCTCAAACACCGTCACCCAACCGAGGCACTGGGACGGCGGGTCAATCTGGCCTTGTTACTGTCCGTCATCTCGCAGGATCTCGCCGCGCAAATCGCCGCCCCGTCCTTTGGCGCTGGTTTAAGGACCGCGCCGCATTTCACCAGAGATCAAGAGCAAGAGGCGCTGATATCCACGGGCGCGGCCTTGGCCGCGATGTACGGACACCTGGGCGGGGCGCTTGATCTAGGCACGACCCTCCGGCGTCTAATCGCGCGCACGCCCACTACCCCGCCGGCACTGGTATCGACGCACCCCGGCCTTGAACGTACCGGCGATAGCCTTCAGCCCTTAGCGCTGGAACGAGACTGGAAACTGGACGAGCCTGACAAGCAAAGACGAGCGCTTCCGCATTGGTTGGGGATCACGCCGCCCGCTATACCGGTGGCGCCGGTTGATGCGCAACTGCCTCCGCCAGAGCCGGCGGCGCCAAGATAGGAGGGCTTAGGCTGCCTTGACCTGACAAAACCGCCTGCTTACCACCGTTTGGTTAGCTGTCAAATCCCTCAACGCCGATCTATACCGCAACTCGTTGGAGAGCTTGCGCGCGCGCGGGGAATGTGCGAATGTGCGCCAGTTTGCCGCTGGGGGAGGAGACCCATAGCGATTCCCTCGTGGGGTAAACGACCATTCACGTGAATCAACAACAGCACATGGAGATCGCTATGAAGTTAACAGTAATCACAGGCGCCGTCGCAGGCGCACTGGTGGCCATGAGCGCAGGTGTAGGCGCTCAAGCGCTAAAAGGCCCGATTGATGACGCTGCCCTAAGCTGGGCACCGTCTCAGTGGGGCGCGGATGACAAAGCAGGCAGCGCGAACCACACCAAGAACTCGGCCAACATTAAGCGTGCGCTGGGTACCATCAAGCAGCACAAAGCCATCACCATCGGCAAGTACTACCACCGCGAGGCACCCGCCTTCGGGCCGCGTGGCTGGCAGATGACCATTCCGGGGACGCCCACCGGCGGTCCTTTCGGTAAGAACGCGCTCGTGTACCACGACGAATTGGTCACCACGGAGATCGGCCAGATCCAGACCCAGTTCGATGGTCCTGGCCACATCGGTGTCAACACCTCGAAAGGCCCGATGTTCTACAACGGCCGCATTTCTTGGGATTTCTACGAGCGTGGCGCCGGTGGCCGCGTGATGGGTATGGGTCCCTTGGGTGTGGAGCATGTCGGCGAGCTTGGCTTCGTCTGCCGCTTGGTGGTACTTGACGCGGTGGCTTACAAGAAATCTAAGGGCTTGATCTCGGCCAGCGTCGAAATGCTGCCGATCCCGAAGGATCCCAAGAGTCCTGGCATTGTAACCGCCGAAGACATGGCCGGCATGATCAAGGCCCAAGGCCTAGCCGATATCGGCCCGGGGGATTGCGTCGCGCTACACACCGGCCAGGGCAACTCCTGGGGTAACGGCCGCTACAAGTCTCTGTCCTCGGAGCAGCGCGCTGCCGCGCGCGCACTGTTCGCGCAAGGCGAGCCGGGCTTCGGCATCAGCGCCTGCGAGTACATGTACTCGCGCAACATCGCCCTGCAAATGGGCGATACCTCCGCCAACGACGCCCAGCCCTTCGGTGAACAAGGCGACGGCTATGCGGTTCCTTGCCACACCGAGGGCATGACCCGCCGCGGTGTTTGGAACCTGGAGAACGTCGACACCGAGTCGCTGGTCAAGGCTGGCATCAAGGAAGGTGCGTTCATCTGGGCGCCATTGCGCATCATCGGCGGTACGGGCTCGCCCGGCAACCCGGTTGTGCTGTACTAGTTAGCTAGGTTGTAAGACAGGGGTGGCGGAGAGATCCGCTGCCCCTTTTTTCGTTAGGAGTGAAGCGTGACACGTGAAAGGTCCCCCCACACCCTTCACGTGTCACGTCTCACGCAAACACCGCTTCCACGCAACCCAGCCGGTCGATGTTCATCGCGATCCGGTCGCCGCGATTCACCCACTTGGTTTCGACGATGCTGCCGGTTAAAACGAACTGGCCTTTTCGCAGAAACTGTCCGCGGCGCGCCAGGGAATTGGCGAGCCACGCCAGCGCTTCCAGTGGATGTCCCATGACATCGGCTCCGCGGCCGCGTCCAACTTCCCGGTCATTGATCCGCGTCACGCCAGCAAGCGCGCCTAGATCAAGGTTTCGCCAATCCCCATAGGGCTCACCGATGACCACCGCGGCATCGAAAAAATCATCGGCGATAAGCGTAGGCGTATCGAGGGACTTGTAGTCCACATAGCGATCATCCACCACTTCCATCCCCACCGAGCATGCACCTACCGCTGCCGCGACCTTCTCCCGGTCGAAAGGAGCGAGCGAGGCGGGCAAATCCGCGCCCAGCCAGACAACGATCTCGCACTCCACGCCCGCGCGCAGGTAATCACCATGGGCAAACG
>JBKKAO010000230.1:0-3327 GCA_046714645.1 Burkholderiales bacterium
GAGCCGGAGCTTTTTTTCGACCCGCGGAATGGCGCGTGGTGCGAAGTCCTCGACCGCTTCGCCGATAGCACGAATGTGTTCGGGTCGGGTGCCGCAACATCCGCCAACGATATTGAAGAATCCTTCCTTCGCAAACTCGCGCAATAGGGCGGACATCTGCCCCGGTGTTTCGTCGTACTCGCCGAAGGCGTTGGGCAACCCCGCATTGGGGTGGATGGAAACGAAGGTCTCCGCGATGCGGGCCAGCTCGGCAATATGGGGGCGCAGTTCCTGGGCGCCCAGGGCACAATTGAGTCCAATAGAAAAGGGCTTGGCGTGAGAAACGGAATTCCAGAAAGCTTCCACCGTTTGGCCCGACAGCGTTCGCCCCGAAAGGTCGGTGATGGTGCCGGAGATCATCACGGGCAGGACCACACCTTGACGTTCGATGTACTCATCGACGGCGAAGAGCGCCGCCTTGCAGTTGAGCGTATCGAACACGGTTTCCACCAGGATCAAGTCCGCGCCGCCTTGCACCAAGCCCTGGACCGCCTCGTCGTAGGTGGCCACCAGTTCGTCGAAGCTCACGTTACGCGCGCCTGGGTCGTTCACATCGGGTGAAATCGACGCCGTGCGGTTAGTGGGCCCCAACACCCCGGCGACGAAGCGCGGCTTGTTGGGGGATCGCTTGGAATACTCGTCCGCCAGTTCACGTGCGAGCCGGGCGCCCTCGCGGTTGAGTTCGAGGACGTGATCCTCCATGTGGTAATCCGCCATGGAGATTCGGGTGGAGTTGAAGGTGTTGGTCTCCAGAATGTCCGCGCCGGCTTCCAGGTAGGCGGCGTGAATACCGGAGACGACTTTGGGCTGGGTCAGCGTGAGAAGGTCGTTGTTGCCCTTCTGGTCGCAGTGGTGATCATGAAAGCGATCTCCGTGGTAATGGTGGGTGTCCAGTCTGTGGCCCTGAATCATGGTCCCCATGGCGCCATCCAACAGGAGGATGCGCTCCTGGAGGAGACCGTGAAGCCGCTGCGTGGTTTTAGTCATCCAAATACCGTCCTAGAAAAACGAAAAGCCCGATGCGGAAAGGCAATCGGGCTTGGTGCTCCCGAGTTTTAGCCGCATTTGTTACGCGCCCGCAATCAGGGACAAATCGGCGCGATGCGATTACCTTAAGGTTAGATCGAGCATGTGTCAATCTCCTTTCGATGCGATCGCGCACTCTGTGCCCAGAGTGCCATGATGTCCTTCGGCGGCATCCACATGAGCACATCCAGTCGCCGGCGTTGGAACGGATACGCATCCGTTTAGAAGCCCGGCGTAGAAGGGGAACATCATGTCGATGGTGCCGAGCACGCGGGCAGGCGTGTTCGGCGAGAACGGGAAAACCTTATACGCCTCGCGATCGCACCCCATACCGGCGCCAAAGGTGCAGGCGTTGACTCCGTCGCGAACCAAGGCTTCTAAGGAGTCGTTGTTGGAAAGCGTCGTGGGCGCGCCAATAGCGACCCATCTGGTAGAGCGCGACTCCAATGTCGTTGTGATGAAGGGTGTTGCCGGGCTCGGCCTCAACGGCGTCACCAAACCAGGTGGCTGCCGCACGAAAGTCTCCGATTCCCATATATGACAGACCGAGAAGGTGACTGACGCAGGTGACTGACGCGCGGGTCTTGGACCGCGACCCCGAGTTGATGGGTAAGGTCTGCTCGGCCAAGTCGCATTGGCCAAACTCCATTTGTTTGGCGGTTCTATGCAGCAGTTCAAGCGTAAGGTTCATTCGCCACGATGTAAGTTTGTCTCAGACGCGCCCGGGTCTCCGGCGGGTTTGGGGGGTCTATGCTCTATCGTGCAAAATTTGTGAAACTTTTGACTTAAATGTAAGCGTTGAGGCGCTACGGGGTGTGGCAGCCGAAGGTGATCCGGGGAATGGAGGCAAGGTCGCACAAGGTCGATAGGTCACGAAAGCCGTGCTTTTGCAGCACCAAGCAAACGGCGACCGCTTGGTCATGGCCATGCTCGACCATGAGCCAACCATTTTTCTCCAGGAACGACGGGGCGCCTTCGGCAATGCGCTCGATGGCTTCCAGGCCGTCGCTGCCCGGAGTGAGGGCGAGTCTGGGTTCGAAGCGCAGGTCCCCCTGCTGGAGATAAGCATCGCCGGCCGCGACGTAGGGAGGATTGGAAACGATGACATCGAAGCGCAGGTCTCCCAGCCCGTCATACCAATCGCTGTGCAGCAAGTCCAGGTTCTCCAGGCCATGGCGTTGAAGGTTTCTGGCGGCCACGCTCAATGCCTCCAAGGACGCATCGATCCCCAGCACGTCGCAATGAGGCGCATGAGAGGCGATGGCAACCGCAATGCATCCGCTGCCGGTGCCAAGGTCCAGTATCTTGCTCGGCCCGGCTTTGGGCAGATGATTGAGCGCGGTCTCCACCAGAAGCTCGGTCTCGGGTCTGGGAATGAGGACGTGTTCGTTGACTTCGAACTCGATCCCATAAAACTCACGACACCCGAGAATGTAGGCGATGGGTTCGCCGCGAGCACGGCGCTCTATCCAAGCTGAGTAAGGGATTGAGGTAGTCGCCCGATCCTGCCCGTGAGCCATCACCCAGGCGCGCGATTTACCCAACGCTTGGGCTAACAGGATTTGCGTCTCGCCTCTGGCGTCCTCCTTAGGAAGGCAGAGCGCCTGCGCGATGCGTACTGCATCCCGCCCGAGCAGGGCTGCTATAGAGGGAGAGTTACTCAGATGGAGTAATTCAAGCCGCCTGCTCTTCCGCCAAGGCGGCAAGCTGTTCGGTTTGATGTTCCGCCGAAAGGGCGCTCAAGATCTCGCTCAAGTCGCCATCCATGATGGCGTCGATCTTGTAGAGCGTGAGGTTGATGCGATGGTCTGTCACGCGTCCCTGCGGGAAGTTGTAGGTACGGATGCGGTCGGAGCGCTCACCGCTTCCTACGAGGGATTTGCGCGTGGCCGCCTCCTTGGCCTGCTGCTCGCGTTGCTGTTTGTCCTTGATGCGCGCAGCGAGCAGGGACATCGCGCGCTCCTTGTTCTTGTGCTGGGAGCGGTCGTCCTGGCACTCCACCACGATGCCCGTGGGCAAGTGCACAATGCGAATGGCGGACTCAGTTTTGTTCACGTGCTGGCCGCCGGCACCGGAAGCCCTGAAGGTGTCGATGCGCAATTCCGCTGGGTTGATTGAGACATCGGCTATCTCATCCACCTCCGGCATAATGGCCACGGTACAAGCGCTGGTATGGATGCGGCCTTGGGACTCGGTCTCCGGGACACGTTGTACGCGGTGTCCGCCGGATTCGAACTTCAGGCGCGAATAGGCGCCTTGGCC